>JAQCKY010000007.1 GCA_027592155.1 Pseudomonadota bacterium | reverse complement strand
TCTTATCACCCTGCTTTATGGTGAGAGTCTCGGCATTGGTCTGAACGACGATTTCGGAAATATCGTTTACTTTGTCCGCAAGACCCGGAAATACCGGATCCGTTCCAATCCCCGTTCCCACATCGCCATAACGCGAGGTCAACGACCACGCGGCGGCAATGATTAACACTGCGGTAATAGCGGCAAAACTAACTAAGAACTTGGGATTCATGACAACCTCGGCCTCGCCTCACCAACTAAATTAAACACCTGTTAAATTGCCGTCTGGCGATATCGCCTGCGACGGACAATCGCGAGAACAATCGCAATGATCGCAACCAATATCGGGACAGCCCAGATATTGATCGCCTTTAACGTCGTATCGAGTTTTTCGATATCGGCCCGCAACGCGCCCTGAACATCACGGAGCTCTTTACGCACGCGGGTCATTTCTTTGCGGAAATCTCCAAAGGCCTTCTGCTGAGCCGCCGTCACAACAATACGGCCCTGAGAATCAGGCCCCCGGTTAACATTGCCGCTCTGCATCTTCTTCTGAAGCTCTTCGAGCTCCTTTTGAAGGCCCCGCTCGGTCTCTTGATATTTGTCTTCCGCTTCATTTTGCAGATTAAGAATTCGAACGAACGGCCGCTGCGATAAGCCTCGGCTCCGCAGGGAAATAAGGGATCCGCTGCCGCTGAGATTATCCAAGGCGTTCACAACGAAATCGGCGTTATTGGCAATCGGAACATTCATGGTCTGCCCGAAGAAGTTCTGTTGCCGTAACCAAAATTGCGAGGACAAAAGATCCGTATCAGCAATAACAAGAAGCTGAATGTCAGTTTTTGAGTCCGTCAAATGTTCCCGCTTTACCGGCTCTTTCTTGTCCTTGTCGTCCTTTGCGGCATCCTTCTTCTCGTCCTTGGGCGCCGGCGGCGGCCCGTCGGGGAACGCACTCTTGACCTTGCCCGATACCCGTGCCGCAATATTAAAGACTTTGTTTTCGGATTTGAAATCCCGGAGAATTGCCGCCGGATCGGGCTGCCCTGATACTTTCTCCGTGGTGATCCGCTGGCTGATGGCGCTGGTCTTGAGGAGCGGAATGAATTCGGTGGTCGCGCCCTCCTTCTGTTCGAGATGACCGGCGCTGGCCAAAGCAAGCGCATTCAATTGTGCCGTCACCACATCTTTCGGGTTAAGCGCTCGGCTGTCATAATTCAGCCAAGAAAGATAATCGGCCACAACATCGCGCCCATTAATATTTGCGCTCACCCGGATCGCATTCGCCCGGTCGCCGACGAACTTCTCCGGGTCATAGGCAATACCCCAGACATCGAACAGCTTTTTCAGATCGGACGAGCCGGCACCCGGCGGCATCCGAGGTGACATCCGCGCCGATTCATTATGGGGATCGACCAAGATAACGGCCTTTCCACCCCGCAGGACGAATTGATCGATGGCATAAAGCGTCTGTTCACTGCTGATCTTTGGATGGACCAAGAACAGAACATCGATGTCGTCCGGTATATGTTTTACATCCAAATCGAGGCTTTTGACCTCAAAGAACTGTTGAATCTGCTCGATAAGCGGCCACGGCTTGTATTGCAGCATTGGGTCAGCTTCGAGCAACAGCGAAGTGATCATCCCGACCTTTTTCTTATCCGGGCTCGCCAGATCGAAGATCAGCCGGGTCAAATCATATTCGAGGAATTGCTCACGCGCCTGATTAAAGAAAGTGATCAGCTTACGATCATCGGTGCTGTTGGTCGCGGCGAGGCCGAAATAGCCTGGCTCACCGGTTTGATCGAGTGGAATTCCCTGAATACCGAATTTTACGGCTTCGTCTTCCTCGATTGAAAACGGCGCCGGATTGATGATTTTCAAATCGATCTTTCCATTCGAGACCGACGCATAATGCTGCAGCAGCTCCCGCACGCGGTTTTCATAATTGCCAATCGGCGCACTGATATCGCCGAGCTTCCGGCTGTAGTAATAGCGAAGCGTAATCGGCTCATCGATTGACTGGATGACTTCGCGCGTGCCGTCCGACAGCGTGAACAGCTTGTTATCGGTCAAATCCAGTTGAGCGTTCCTAACTTCGGAGGTCGCCAAAATATTGATGGCGAACAGGAACAGGATTGCGGTGACCAGTCCCGCAACGGTCAGCGTTTTACGATCAAGGTTCGAGATATATTTCATGTCCCTTCCTCAAGATCCCTTCATGAGGTCTACGACGGCGGCGTTGGCATAGAGGAACACCCCGATGACGCTGCCGAAGAAGATAACGTCGCGGAGGTCGATAACGCCGCGGATGATACCCTGGAAATGGGTTAGGAAGCTCATCGACTCGATTGCTTCGAGCAAGAATACCGGAGCCCATCCAGAGAAGAAGGATTGAACAAGTTCAACGCCGCTCATCAAGAACAGGAAACAGACAACCGCCGCCAAGATAAAGGCGATAACCTGATTTTTTGTGAGTGCGGAGATAAACGAGCCGATTAGCGCGGATCTACCGGCAATAGATAGGCGCCTGCCATAATGAGGCTGCCGATGTAGCTGGCGATGATAACCCCGTTATCGGGCTCCCCCAAGTAGTTGACGGTAATCCAAAGCGGGAACGTCAAGGCGAGCGCAATAGCAACAAAAATCCAGGCCGCCAGGAATTTCGCGATGACCACCACACCTGTTGGGATCGGCAGGGTCAGCAATAATTCGACGGTGCCGGTCTTGCGCTCATCCGCCCACAGCCGCATGGAGACCGCGGGGATCAAAAATAGATATATCCAGGGGTGAAACGAGAAGAAGGACTGAAGATCAGCCTGGCCGCGCTCGAAAAAGGCACCCATGAAAAATGTCAAAGCCCCGGTCAACGCCAAAAATATGACGATAAACACGTAAGCCAGCGGTGTTGAGAAATAGGCTCCCAACTCGCGCTTAATCAAGACCCAGCAATTAGTCATTGGTCGACTGCTCTCTTAATTCGGATCAATTTGAAATCGTTAATTGGCGAAACACGTCCTCAAGCTCCCCCCGTTCAACGAATAGCTCGTCGACGGCGATCCCCTTCTCTCGGACAATCATCCCTACTTTGTCGACGATGGAAGCACCGTCCTTTGGGAAGATGAGGGCTGAACCCGCCCCGTTTACGAACTCTACTCTGTCGACCTCCGGCAGCCCTTCAAGCGCCGTTTTTACATCCGCCTCAGCAGCATTGCTGTATTTCAAATTAACCGCATTATGTGTCGGGGCGAGGCCTTGAAGCTGCTCGGGCGTACCGTCAAAGACCATCTTACCTTGGGCGATGATTGCCGCACGGCTACACACGGCCGTGACTTCCTCGAGAATATGCGTCGAGATGACAATCGCTTTTTCAGCCGCCATTTCCTCGATAAGCATACGAACTTCGTGTTTTTGGTTGGGATCGAGCCCGTCTGTCGGTTCATCAAGAATAAGAATATCTGGATCGTGCAAGATCGCCTTCGCCAGGCCGACCCGCCGCTTATAGCCCTTCGACAGGGTATCGATCGGACGATTATAGACCGTACCGATGTTCAATTTCTCCACGGAGCGAGCAACGGCATTTTTCAATTCACTGCCGCGAAGCCCGCGGACCTCGGCGATAAACTTTAACAAGGTCGCAGGCGTCATATCGCCATAGAGCGGCGCGCCCTCGGGTAAATATCCAATGCGTGACTTTATGGCGATGGGCTGAGTTGCGACATCGGCCCCACAAACCGTGATTTTTCCAGCGGTGATCGGCAGGTAACCGGTAACCATGCGCATTGTCGTGGTTTTACCGGCGCCGTTGGGCCCCAGAAACCCGAGCACATCGCCCTTGTTGACATGTAACGATATGCCGTCAACAGCCGTGAGGTGGCCAAATCGCTTGGTCAGCCCCTCAATCGAGATCATCTCTCCCTGGTCCGCCATATTCTTATGCACTCACTTTTGCGACAATCTATCTAATAATCGCGCCGAAATCCGACAATTCTTCGTGAAGCCGGAAGTAAAGTTAACGGGACGGCACGTTACGCGCCGTCCCTAAACTTTACAAAGGCTACATCATGCCGGGCATACCGCCCATGCCGCCCATGTCGGGCATGCCGCCGCCGTGAGCGTGGGCACCGCCCTCGCTGGGCTTATCGGCAACCATGGCTTCGGTGGTGATCAGCATGCCGGCAATCGAGGCCGCATCCTGAAGCGCCGTCCGGACAACCTTCGTCGGGTCAATGATACCCGCCTTGACCAAGTCCTTATAGGTCTCGGACTGGGCATCGAAGCCCCAGCTGGTGTCTTTGCTCTCCAAGAGCTTGCCCGCGACAACCGCACCGTCAACACCGGCGTTCTCCGCGATCTGGCGAACCGGCGCTTCCAGCGCACGACGCACGATCCCAACGCCGACCTTCTGGTCGTCATTCTCCGGGTTCACCTTGCTCAGGCATCGTGTGGCATACAGTAAAGCGACCCCGCCACCGGGGACAATGCCCTCTTCAACAGCCGCCCGGGTCGAGTTCAAGGCATCGTCAACGCGGTCTTTGCGTTCCTTAACCTCGGTCTCGGTCGCGCCGCCGATGTTGAGAACCGCAACACCACCCGCCAGCTTGGCAAGGCGTTCCTGCAGCTTCTCACGGTCATAGTCGGAAGACGTCTCTTCGATCTGAGCCCGGATCTGATTGCACCGGCCTTCGATGTCTTTCTTCTTGCCGGCACCCTCAACGATCGTTGTTTCCTCCTTCGTGATCACAACGCGCTTGGCGGAGCCCAGCATGTCGGGGGTCACGTTCTCAAGCTTCAGGCCGAGATCTTCGCTGATCACCTGACCGTTGGTCAGGATCGCGATATCTTCCAGCATCGCTTTGCGGCGATCGCCGAACCCGGGCGCCTTAACAGCGGCAACCTTCAGACCGCCCCGCAACTTGTTCACAACCAAGGTCGCAAGGGCTTCACCCTCGATGTCCTCGGCAATGATGATCAGCGGACGGCCCGACTGCACAACGCTCTCCAACAAAGGAAGCATCGGCTGAAGACCGGAAAGCTTCGCTTCATGGATCAGGATGTACGGGTTTTCCATCTCGCAGATCATCTTCTCTGCGTTGGTGACAAAGTAAGGCGACGTGTAACCCCGGTCGAACAGCATGCCCTCGACAACTTCGAGGTTGCTGTCCAGGCTCTTCGCCTCTTCAACCGTGATAACGCCTTCGTTACCGACCTTCGACATCGCTTCCGCGATCATCTCGCCGATGCCCGCTTCGCCGTTCGCCGAAATCGTGCCGACCTGCGCAATCTCCTGCGAGGTCGAGACTTTCTTCGAACGCTTCTGCAAATCAGCCAGAACAGCCGTTACAGCCAGATCAATGCCCCGCTTCAGGTCCATCGGGTTCATGCCGGCCGCAACCGACTTCATGCCTTCGCGCACAATCGACTGTGCCAGAACCGTCGCCGTCGTCGTCCCGTCACCGGCTTCGTCGTTGGTCTTCTGAGCGACTTCGCGAACCATCTGCGCGCCCATGTTCTCGAACTTGTCATCAAGCTCAATGTCTTTCGCGACCGTCACACCGTCCTTGGTGATCCGCGGCGCGCCGAACGACTTGTCCAGAACAACGTTCCGGCCCTTCGGGCCCAACGTGACCTTCACCGCGTTCGCAAGGATATCAACGCCGTTCAGCATCCGCTGACGCGCGTCGGCTCCAAAATGTACTTCTTTCGCTGCCATCTTCGTAAATTCCTTCTTAAATTCGAATGGCCAGCCTTAGCTGACCACACCCATGATGTCGGATTCCTTCAAGATAACGAGATCTTCCCCGTCGACCTTGACCTCCGTGCCGGACCATTTTCCAAACAAGACGTGGTCGCCATTTTTGACGTCGAGCGCCTGAGGTTTTCCGTCCTTGCCGCGTGCTCCGGGACCCGTGGCAATGATCTTACCCTCGGACGGTTTTTCTTGTGCCGTATCCGGAATGATAATTCCGCCGGAGGTTTTCAGTTCTCCGTCGAGGCGTCGAACCAGGACACGATCCTGTAATGGTTTGAAACTCATAAGTTGTCTCCCCTCGATCAGGGCCAAAATCCCTGATATTTGACAGTTTCTGTAAAAAAAATTGGCACTCTCAAATCGAGAGTGCCAAACATTTATTCCGCGCTTGAAGAAGCGTCAAGGCTCCGGGCGGATATTTTTCTAACCTAGGGGCGAAGAGTCGCCCATCAAATTACTCTGCCGCCGCGTTATGCACCGCTTTTTGCACCTTGCTGAAAGCCCGGACCTCCAACTGGCGGACGCGCTCACGGCTGATCCCGTAACTCTTTCCAAGTTGCTCCAAAGTCAGGGGATCGTCGGTCAATCGACGTTGTATAAAAATATCCCTTTCCCGCTCCGGCAATTCGGCCAACGCCTCTTTGAGCATTCCATTCCGGATTGCGGTCTCTTCTTTTCGTGCGACGATAGCTTCAGGAGACGGTGTTTCATCGACAAGCGTGTCTTGAAACTCCATGCTGTCGCCTTCTTCGGACAACTTCATATTGAGTGAGAAGTCGCGCGCCAGCATGCGCCGGTTCATATGCATAATATCGGCGGCTGGAACATTCATCGCCAGAGACAGCTTCTCCGCTTGATCGATCTGAAGATCGCCAGAGTCGAAAATTTCAAGCTTGGCTTTTGCCTTGCGCAGGCTGAAGAACAATTTTTTCTGCGCTGACATCGTGCCCATTTTTACCAAAGACCACGACTTCAGAATATGTTCCGTGACGGATGCTTTGATCCACCACATTGCATAAGTCGACAATCGAAACCCGCGCTCCGGATCGAACTTTTTAACCGCTTTCATCAGACCGATATTCCCTTCGGAAATCAGATCTGCAATGGGGAGACCATAGCCGCAATACTGCATCGCGATCTTGGCGACAAGGCGAAGGTGGCTGGTCACCATTTTGTGGGCAGCCTCAGCCTCGTCATGCTCAAGATAGCGTTGCGACAGCATGTATTCTTCTTCCACCGTCAAAAGTGGAAATTTTTTAATTTCATCAAGATAGCGCGACAATCCGCCTTCTTGAGAAAACACAGGTAATGTGGAAGCAACCATTATATATCTCCCGTTCGGCACGCCGCTTGAAAACAAGCAAACGCGGATAACTTCAATACGACGATCCACGGTCTTGGGATCATCAGTCCGCCGGAAAAAAACGAACCGACGTGTTTATTGCCTATTCGGGACTTCGGTTAAATGTACAAACCATCGGCACAATCCTCCAAAAGAAGCAACTTGCCCAAAATGACCCACCCTCCGGTCGGATCAACGATGTCAAAGGCCCCTATTCAGGCGACCCTAGACGCTTTCGAGTTACAGATTATAGAATAATCGGTCATAAATCAAGTGAAATCCAACTAACGAGATCACAGTTAGTTGAATTACATCCGTGGTTTCAATCGTTTGCAGTTACTCTTTGAACTGTTGTCAAGATTACATTTCGCGCAATAATGTTATTATAATCTTTTGCTACCCGGAAAATGCGAGAAACAAAACAACGGCAACGACGATAATACCGCCGGCCCAGACCCAGGTTGGCAGGCCGCCGCCGGTGGATGGCGCCCCAGCTGGGGTCGCAGGTTCCGGGGCAGAGGGCGCTGATTCCTGAGGCGCTTCGGCCGCTGTTTCCGCACCACCGCCGACAATTTCACTAAATTTACCGAAAAAATCATCAGCCTGCTTTTTGGCCACACCCTGAACCAGCCGGCTGCCGACACTCGCCAGCTTTCCACCGACCTCAGCGTTAGCGGCATAAGAAAGTACCGTCCCGCCACCTTCCGCATCGCTGAGCGTGACGTCAGCGCCACCTTTTGCGAATCCGGCGGCGCCCCCCTGCCCTTCACCCGAAATTCGGTAACCGTTTGGCGCATCGATGTCCGAAAGTGTCACCTTTCCTGAAAATTTCGCTCGTACAGGACCGACTTTTGCCGTCACCTTCGCCGTCAGAACGGTATCGGATTCTTTGATCAGCTCCTCGCACCCCGCGATGCACTGCTTCAAAATCTCCGGGTCGTTCAAAGCGTCCCAAACCTTCTCACGGGACGCGGGGATCGTGTATTCACCGTTTAAATCCATCGTAACATCTGCCTTTCAAAACGCTCTGCCGATCGAACTGCCTCAATACCCATTTGATGGGAGACGGTATGGACGGCGTATAATTAACTGGGAGATAAACGCTTCGCCGCCCAAAAATCAAACGCCCATTGTTTCGCGATAGGCTTTCCAAAATCCTCTTAGAACTGTTTCCGTAACCCGGTTGGTCCCTGATTCATAACCCTCGCCCCCAAGTTCAACGATTGAGGCTTCATCTTTATCTGCCCCCAGAATCCCCCGCTGCACCATATTTGTAACCGCTCCATCCTCTAAAGCGACGAGGCCAGCCGGGCCATACAGATTTGATTGTTTGATCCGTATCCGGGTCTGCTTTTCGTCTTCGTCGGCATATCCCAGAAGCGTCCAGAACAGCTCACTTGTATCAACGCTTCTGGGGACGATGTGGCGCACCCCCAGACAGTTTGAAATTTGTTGGAACGTAACGGACGGAAACACCGTCATCAGGCAATTGGTAATCTTGTCGTCGAACTCCGGCCAGCCGGCGATTAGGGAAGGATCTTCAAGGACCAGACCAGTCTTCACAGACGGCAGATCGCCTTCATACTCCGAGCCTCTAATATCATCGGTCGCGCGCTTGGTATAGACGACAGAATGCCATCCCCTTTCATCGAGTAGCGCGGCACCATCCATCGTGTGACGGCTCAATCCAAACGAGCCGAAAAAGAGATGAAGAATGCTCGCATGATAAGGGTCGCGTACGTTCTCCATATACATCTTCCAATTATTACGGAAGAACTGACTGTAATGGCCAAGGACCTTCATCGGGCGATTGAAAACACGGGAAATATGGTGCCGCAGGTCGGGTCCGAGATATGTCTCAACGGGCGCAACACAGTTAGAAAACGTGCCGAAAATGACGTCATGGAAGACATCGACCCGAAGCGTTTCGAGACCATGATCAGCTAGATTGAAACTGGCCGGCATGCCCCCTTCCCCGCGCACCCCGTTCCGGAATGCGACCCCCACCAAATTTCCTTTCTGATCAAACGACCAGTTGTGATACGGACAGGTGAAAACCTTGCGATTACCACTCTGATGGTGGCAAACCATGGCACCACGGTGCGCGCAGCGATTGACGAAGGCGTTCAGTTCGCCGTTCTTGTCCCGACAAACGATGATGGGCGTCTCGCCCAAAAAAGTCGTTTTAAAATCCCCAGGCGACGGCAGTTCAATGCCCAGCCCTAAATAGTGCCAGGTTTCTCCGCGGAACAGACGGTGTTGCTCCGCGTCATAGATATTTTGATCGTTGAAAAGCTGATAGGGAATACGA
Source organism: Pseudomonadota bacterium (assembly GCA_027592155.1). GTDB lineage: Bacteria > Pseudomonadota > Alphaproteobacteria > Rhodospirillales > UBA2165 > JAQCKY01. The sequence continues at coordinate 5,049 of JAQCKY010000007.1, read as the reverse complement.
GTCAGCCCTTTGGCTGGCCATTCAAAATCGATCGCGGGTGTCTCAACCACTCTACTGTCCCCAATTGCTACTCCGGTGCCGATCAGACAGCCTTAAAGGTCGCGATCATCAATCCCGGCAATGAAATTATCGATACGCATTCGCGTATCATCACCATCCTCACCTTTATCTTCGGCCTGTAAATAGTAACTCGCAAGGGTCGCACCGAGAATGATTCTATTACCCTCTAATTGCATACGGGCTGGTACGACGGTCACGAGGTCATCGACCGCCTGGGAAAGGGTCTTCATTTTTTTGGTGTTAACGGCCTTCACGGAGGCGATGATGATGTCTTGCGCTGAATCACCGATCTCGCCGATCTCATCTTCGTTGAACTTCTTCTTGATGATGCCGATCAATTTTTTTGTCGCGTAATCGAGGTTCGCCGGCCGTTTTGGTGTTCCGCCAAATTCCGCGCCCTTTGGTTTGATCACCCAAACAATGATGAGAAGAAACGCCCCTACCCCGGCTGTGCTCAGCATGACGATAGAATTACCGAACTGAAATGATGCAACCGCCGTAAAAGCCAACATGATCAGAAGGGTCAAACTCAACCGAACCGTCAAACTCATATAAGAAATCCCCCGATTCGTACCTGCCTTTAATTTGACCCCAAAGCTATTTGGCGGCTTTCCGTTCCAAAGCCGCATTTGCGAATACCTTAATTGCCTCATCCAGGGTTCTGGTCAAATCCCTATGCTCCCGGGACTCCTCACTGAGCGGTGTGGAAGCCAAAATTCTATAAGTATCCGCGGCGCCTGTATGAAACCCCGACGATAGCCCCGCAGAGGCATAGGTCTTAGCGATCTCCTCCATCTCTCCGACATACCGGGCGGAATTCATCGCGTACCAAGGCAACACATCGGTCATGCTCTTCCAGACCCCGGCCTGGCTTTTTTCGAACTCAGCCTGCAATGCGTCGCCGACCCCGATATTTTCAGCGACCATCAAGGCCGCTGTCCGCAAGACCAAGGTCCCCTTCGTGACCGAGGCGTAGCACATCTTGATCCCCGACGCGTGGCCGACTTCCGGTCCCATGCTGATAACTTTCATGCGATCACCATCAAGAACCTCGATCGCGGAGACATCCCGGCCACTGACATAGATCTTTGGAACGCCGGAGTGCGGCGGCGGGCCGATGATGCCGCCATCGATGAACGTCGCACCAACCTCCTCAAACATCGCGGCGATCTCAAGGACGGTGTCTGGACTCACCGCATTACAATCTGCAAATGGCTTTGTTAGTCCGGTGGCTTTCATGGCGTCCGCAACCGCACGGCCCAACGTTGGGGCTTGTTCCGGCGGCAAGATTGAAAGGATCAGATCAGCATCACGGACCACGGATTCGATCGATCCGACGTCTTCAATGCCCGCCGACGCCGCACGTTCCCGGCTCAATTCTCCACGGCCGTCGAGGGAGGTGATGACCCGAAACCCCATCTCCTTGATCGCCTGTCCGACCCCGTGCCCCATATCGCCTGGGCTCAAAACCGCAATGGTCTCAATGGTCATACTTTCCCCAAATATTGTTCCAATACCGCCGACGCAGTGCTTTGCGCCAGTTTCTCATTTAATTTCTAGATAACACGAACCCCCACGCTGTTCCATCCCGGTATCCGGCGTTGACATCTCCCGAACAATTCCATTAGTTAAGTAACTACTTAAATAATGGAATTCTGGAATGCCTTCTCAGGAAACACTGGATTCGACATTTGCCGCCCTCGCGGACCCGACCAGACGCGCAATTCTTGCCAGACTGGCCGACGGGGATATTTCGGTTGGCGAACTTGCAGAACCCTTCGCGATGTCGCTCCCTGCGATTTCCCAGCATCTCCGGGTTCTGGAGAAAGCAAATCTGATTGTCCGGAAAAAGGATGCCCAATGGCGCCGCTGTCACCTCAGGCCAGAATCGCTGCGGCCAGCGGCCGAATGGATCTCACAATACCGGGTATTTTGGGAAGGTCAGTTCGACGCGCTCGCCAATTACCTTGACGAGATCAAGGAAACGGAGGAAGAGCGAAGTGACAGCAACAAATGACAAAATCCTAACCATCGAGCGTACCTTCGACGCCCCCGTTGAATTGGTATACCGGGCTTGGACCGACCCCGCCTCGCTCAGCCGTTGGTGGGGCCCCGAAGGCCTGTCGACACCGAATTGCGATCTCGACGTTCGTCCCGGGGGTAAATGGCGAACCTGTATGGTTAATGACGAAGGCGCCGAACACTGGGTCCAGGGCACCTATAAAGTCGTGGAGCCACCGACGAAATTGGTTTTTTCCTGGGCGTGGGAGGAAGACGGCGTCCCGGGACATGAAACACAAATCAGCATCAGCTTTACCGGCAACGGGGACAAAACCGATATGCTCTTTGTCCAAGAAGGCTTTGAAACCGCTGAGAGCTGTGCCGCCCACGGCGACGGTTGGAACAGCTCATTTGTCTGCCTGACCCAAGAAATAGACGCACTACAGTAGGAGGACCGAATGTCTGACATCGAACTCTACGGCTTTCCCCCGTCCAGCTACACCTGGAGCGCCCGTATCGCCTGTGCGGAAAAAGGCGTTTCATACGATCTCAAAGATCCGGAATTCGGCACCGTGCTCTATTCGAAGCTCCACCCCTTTTCCAAGATGCCGGTAATGGTCCATGGCGACTTCAAGCTCTACGAGACAAGCGCAATGCTGCGCTACCTCGATACAGCTTTTGAGGGACCGTCGTTGCAACCGGCCGATGTAAAGGCTGCCGCCGTCATGGATCAATGGATTAGCGCCTATAATGATTACGTCTATCCCGTGATCGCCATCGGCATGGTTATACAGCGGGTTGTTGTGCCGATGCGCGGCGGCGTGACGGACGAGGAATTGGTCAAAACCAGCGCCGAAAAAGCGTCGCATCAATTGTCGGTACTGGAAGAGGCTCTGACCGGAAACGACTATTTGGCCGGGGAAAGCTACTCCCTCGCCGATATCATCTTTGCCCCCATTCTTTGGTACCTCGCCAAACTGCCAGAGGGCGAAGCGCTCTACCGGGACCGTCCCGCGGTGCTGGCGTGGCGCGAACGAATTGAGAGCAGAGCCGCCTTCATCGACACCATTCCGTCCATGCCACAGGCGAACGCGGCTTAAAGATCGGTTTCGCTTCCTAGGACAGAGCCGCTTTTCGAATTGCCGAGAGGCGGCTATACGCGGCGATATATTCAAGGCTGGTTGCCACTTCGACCACCACAGGCCCCGCGGTCGCCATTGCCTGTTCAATAACCGGTTCGATATCCGCATCGCTGTTGATCCGCAATCCGGTGGCGCCATAGGCTGTTGCTAAATCCGCAAAATCCGGATTTCTGAGATCCGTCGCGATCGTCCGGTCGGGATAATCTCTCTCTTGATAGAGCCGGATCGTCCCAAGAGTGCCGTTATTCGAAACAAAAATTTTAACCGGCAGGTTCCGCTCAACCGCAACCGCAAGTTCATTCCCGGTCATCTGAAAGCCGCCATCACCGACGAAGGTGACAATCTGGCGGCCTTCCTCGGCCCGTAACGCACCGGCGACCGCAAACGGCACACCGACCCCCATGGAACCAGCCACTGCGCCCAAAAACATATTCGTAGGCTTAAACGGGTACAGCCGATGAACCCAAGTGCTAAAATTGCCGGCGTCATTGACGATTACCGCATCGTCGTCGAGCCGTTCGGCGAGCGCGGTCACGACATTACCAAAGACAACGCCATCATCGGCTTTCGGATTATCCCATTCCATTCGTTCCGCACTCAACGCGTGAACGTGGCTAATCCATTCCGCCCGTCCCGGCGGCGGCGACGGTGCGTTTACTTTGGCCATCGCCTGTAATGTCGCGACGGCATCCGCCTCGACGGCCAGGTCTGTTTCAAATACACGACCGAGTTCCGCGCCATCCCCGTATACATGAACCAGCGGCTGCTGAGGTTTCGGGGCGGTCGGTATCGTATACCCTTGCGTCGTCACATCATTCAGCCGGGTACCGATGGCGACGACGAGATCGGATTCGTTGAGACGTTCAGCAAAAACTTTCGGCATGTTGAACGCCAGATGCGCGGCGAAGTTGGGATGACGATTATCGAACAAATCCTGATGCCGCCAACTCACCACGACGGGAATATTCCAAAGCTCACTCACGGCTTGCAGTGCCGCCCGGCCGGCGGCGCTGCCCATCTGATTCCCGGCAAACAACACGGGCCGCTCTGCTTTCGAAATCCGATCGCAGATGTCCTGGATCTGGCCATCTCGCGGCGCCGGTAATGAAACATCGAGCGGCGGCAAACATCCATTCTCGGTCTCATCGTCCAACATATCCTCCGGAAGCGATATCACGACGGGTCCGGGCGTACCGGATTGGGCAATTTGAAAGGCGCGTTGAACGACCTCGGCCAGTTGGTCTGCGTCCGTGACCTCTTCGATGTACTTGGCGAAGTCGGAAAAAAACTTCTTATAATCCACTTCTTGAAAGGCGCGACGCCCGAGATCAACGCGCGCGACCTGCCCAACAAAGAGGATCAAGGGGACTGCGTCCTGCTGCGCGACGTGAACGCCGATCGAGGCGTTACTGGAACCGGGACCTCGACTGGCAAACATAACGCCGGTTCGCCCGGTCATCTTTGCGTCCGCGACCGCCATAAACGCGCCGCCACCTTCATGACGTGACGTCACGACGTCGATTTCCTTGATATCATAAAGCGCATCGAGTACGGCGAGATAGCTCTCGCCGGGCACGCAGAACACCCGGTCGACACCGTTAACCTTCAGACTCTCCGCCAACACATTCGCGGCTCTCGCCATCTATTTTCTCCCCGTTTACGTCTGCCAAACCAAAATAATGACGATCCAGCCAAAGTAGCAAAAATCCTACAACTGTCTAATCAGTCCTGGGTTTGAAATAAAAAAATTCACCGAAGGCCCAAAGTTGCACGGCATTTGCATCCCACGGCACATGTTGCCTATTGGGAGATTTAAAATGAACCGATTGGTGGGTATTTTCCTATC
>JAQCKY010000006.1 GCA_027592155.1 Pseudomonadota bacterium | reverse complement strand
GGTCACGGTGTTGGACAGTTTTTTGTTCCGCCAAAACAGCCTGGCCCATGTCTGCCACCTGCATGCCTTCGACATCGTCAATGGCGACGCCCGCGCCGAGGACTCCCTCAAGCCATTGGTGGCGGAGGCCGATTTGATCATTCCGCTGGCCGCCCTGGTCGGCGCACCGATCTGCGACAGCGATACGGTGGCGGCGGTCAGCACCAACCGGGACGCCATCGAGACACTGCTCTCCCTCGTAAGTGCCGATCAGCGGATCCTCATGCCCGTCAGCAATTCAGGATATGGCATTGGGGAAGAGGGGAAGTTCTGCACGGAAGAAACCCCGATGCGGCCGGTATCCTTGTATGGCCGAACCAAGGTCGAGGCCGAGGAACTTGTGTTGGCCCATACTAATGGCGCGAGCCTGCGTCTTGCCACGGTGTTCGGCATGGCGCCCCGCATGCGTCTCGATCTATTGGTGAATGACTTCGTTTATCGCGCCCTCAACGATCGGGCGGTTGTTCTCTTCGAGAGTCATTTCAAACGCAATTACATCCACATACGAGACGTGGCGCGTGCCTTTTTGCACGTCATCGATAACTTCGAGACCATGCGCGGCGGGGCTTATAATGTCGGCTTGTCCGATGCGAACATCTCAAAGTGGGAGCTCTGCGAAAAAATTAAGGAGCATTTGCCCCATTTTGTATTTCTGGAAGCACCGATCGGAGAGGACCCGGACAAGCGCGACTATATCGTCTCCAATGACAAGATCGAGGCGACCGGCTTCATGCCGGCCTTTAGTCTGGATGACGGTATCCGGGAATTGCTCAAGGGATACCGGATGATCCGTAACTCCGTGCATGGAAATGTTTGAGGCCGCTCGATGAGCAATGACTGCCTCAAAGATATCGACGTGGTGGTGCTGGCCGGCGGGTTGGGAACCCGGTTGGCGTCGGTCCTTTCCGACAGGCCCAAGCTGTTGGCACCGGTCGGGGACACGCCTTATCTGGAATTCCTTTTGGGCTGGCTTAGGCGATTTGGGGCGAACCGCATTATTTTATCCCTCGGTCATCTTGCGGATCGGGTGATCGAATATCTCGACGCCCATCCTGTTTCCGGAATGGCGATCGAGCCGGTGGTCGAAACCTCCCCGCTTGGCACCGCAGGGGGAATTGCGAATGTGGTTAGCCGACTTCGCAGCGATCCCATCCTGGTTATGAACGGCGATAGTTTTGTCGATGCTGACCTTTGTACATTTGTCGACTCCCATCGGCGTAGCGGAGCCGAAGGCTCGTTGCTTTGCACAGAGGTGGCAGATACCAGCCGATACGGTACCGTGGAATGGGACAAGCAAGGCTTTCTAACTCGGTTTTTGGAAAAAGATCCCCAGCGCGCCGGTGCCGGGACTATCAATGCCGGTATCTATCTTTTGGGTGCGCCGGTTTTAGCGAGGATTTCGGCCCTCGGCAGCGGCTCGGTGGAAAAAGATGTGTTCGAGAAAATGGAACCGGGATTGCTTCATACCTATTCGGGAAAATTCCGGTTCTTGGATATTGGAACGCCGGAAGATTTAGAACGCGCGCCCTCTGTTTTGGGCGCGTTGGGTGAGGCGTAGGGAGACCTAGATGATTATTTCCAAGACGCCCTTCCGCATATCCTTCTTCGGTGGCGGTACCGATTATCCGACTTGGTACAAAGAACATGGCGGCGCCGTCGTTGGAACGACGATCGACAAATATTGCTATTTGAGTGTTCGGGTTCTGCCGCCGTTTTTTGAGCACAAGCATCGCATCATCTGGTCCCACATAGAGTTGGTCGACAGCGTTGACGATATCCAGCATCCGGCGGTGCGGGCTATTCTTTCCGACAAGAAAATCACCAAGGGGCTGGAAATATCATATAACGCAGACCTGCCCGCTCGGTCGGGCCTCGGCTCCAGCTCATCCTTTTCAGTCGGGTTGCTGAATGCCTTGAATGCACTGTCCGGGCGGATGACATCGAAACGGGAACTCGCCACGGAAGCCATTAGGATCGAACAGAACGTCATGATGGAAGCGGTCGGAAGCCAGGATCAAACCTGGGCGGCTTACGGCGGATTTAACCGGATCGATTTTCACCAGGACGGTGGTCACGAGGTTTCCGCGGTGATTTTGAATCCCGACGAACGCCAGGAATGGCAAAGTTCGCTGATGCTTTTCTTCACCGGTTTTTCGCGAAACGCGCCTGAGATCGCGCAAAAGCAGATCGATAATTTCGACAACAAGAAGCTGGAGCTTCGCACGCTGAGCGCCCTGGCCGATGAGGCGACGAGCATCTTCCAAAACAAGACCGGTGTTGTCGAAGAGATCGGCAAGCTGATGCACGAATCCTGGATGCTGAAACGAGGCTTGGCGGAGGGCGTCACCACCGATGCCGTCGATGAGATATATGAAGCAGGGCGCGCTGGGCGGAAAGCTGCTCGGTGCCGGCGGCGGCGGCTTCATGTTATTTGTCGTCAAAAAGGAAGACCGCCCGGCTGTTCGCGAGGCATTAAAGGATCTGATCCACGTCTCCTTCAGCTTTGACGACGGCGGCAGCAAGATCGTCGTGTTTGAGCCGGACGAACTCATCAATGGATGATGCTGGGGAAGCCCCCGAGGTCAATAGTTTTGGACGACGCCTCGGCCGTGAAAATATTGTGCTGAAGGTTTCAACGACCGGTTTTGAGTTCGATCAGATCGATCACCTGTTTCGCGTGCTCGATTGAATTGGCGAGACAGAGACGTTGGGATGGCGACTGGTATAATTCTTCGGCGGAAAGCGCGATCAGGCCGGTACCTGGCGCCAGGGCATGTAGTCGCCCGTCAATCTCCAGGAAATCGATCAGAAGGCTGTTGGCGGTAACCGTCCATCGGTCATCGACGGTGAGGATGTTCACACCGCGGTAAGCCCCTTCGGCGCGGACGGGAAGCCGGCGGATGGACTCAGAGCCATTGACCGCCCGGCCTAAGAAATCCAAAGCAAAAAGTTGATTTCGATAGATGAGCTCTTGATTGGATTTAAATTGTTCGTAAGCGGGGGCAAAACCGGGAAGCTCCGGTGGGGCGTTTTCTGTCAAAGGCGACGCGGGATGAAAGGGCTCTACCCAGGTGACGATATTTTTTGATTATTGACTTAAATCAAGGTCCAAGACGTTGGTCCTGGATAAATTTGCGCCACATTATTCGTTGATATTGATTTGCAGTTGCAATTCAATGGTGATAATGACTTCGCAATTGATAATCATTCTCAATAAAAAATTCTGGTTTTTTGACATGAAGAAACAACGTGCAAGATTAATGTTCCTGACGGTCGGTGCAGCATCACTTGTTGGTACCGCACTGATCGCTGGAATATTGGCCAGCCTACCGACCGTAGCCCCGGCGGCTGAAAAGAATGAGGTTAACCTTTATTCTTACCGCCAACCGGGCTTGATCAAACCGTTCCTCGACGAATTCACGAAACGGACCGGGATTAAGGTCAACGTCACCGTCGCCGAAAAGGGCATGCTCGAACGGCTCAAAGCGGAAGGGCGGAACACGCCTGCCGATATGGTGTTGACGACGGATATCGGAAGGCTGTCCGCCATTGCGGACGCCGAGATGCTTCGGCCGGTGAAGTCGGAAGTTTTAGAGCGGAACATTCCCGCCCATTACCGCGATCCAAAGGGCGTTTGGTTTGGCTTGTCGGTTCGGGCCCGGGTGCTGTTTGTGAGTAAAGACCGGGTGAGGCCTGGTGAAATTACCTCATATGAACAATTGACCGACCCGAAGTGGCGGGGGCGCATTTGCACCAGGTCCGGAAAGCACGTTTATAACATTTCCATGCTCGCCGCTGTCATTGCCGAAAAGGGCGAGGCGGAAGCCCAGAAATGGGCGGCGGGGGTACGCGAGAATCTAGCGCGAAAGCCCCAAGGCAACGATCGGGCTCAGGCAAAAGCAATTGCAGAGGGCGTGTGCGATGTGGCGATTGCCAACACCTATTACATGGCCCTCATGACGACGAATAAAAAAAGCCCTGAACAACAAAAATGGGCCGCGGCGACCCGTGTCGTCTTTCCCGACCTCAACGGACATGGCACCCATGTCAATATCAGTGGCGCAGCCGTAACCGAGCACGCTAAACATCCGGCAAACGCGGTCAAACTGCTTGAGTTTTTGAGCGAAGATTTCGCCCAGCAGATGTATGCGGACCAAAACTTTGAATATCCAGTCAAAGCCGGAGTGCCGCTAAATGATCTCGTCGCCTCTTGGGGAAAGTTCAAACCCTCAACGCTTGAAATTTCGAAGGTGGCGAAGTTTCGACCGCTCGCCTCGCGCATTATGGATCGGGTGCAGTTTAATAAGTAGGTCCTGGATCGGCGTTCGATCCTGGAACCCATGTCAAACGTGAGCACGAGCATTTCTGTCGTCAAACCGCGCCGCGCGTTGTGGCGGCCCCACGGATGGACAATTGGCACTGTTACTCTAGCAGCCGTCATGGCGATCCCGGTCGCCACGATTGTCATTTTGGCGATGTCGTCGAGTGACGATATCTGGGCTCATCTCCTTTCCACGGTTCTGCCGGAATATGTGATGTCCACAATTGGCCTGATGGTCGGCGTGGCGATCGGCACGGTCATCATTGGGGTGGGAACGGCGTGGCTGGTGTCGACCCGGGATTTTCCGGCACGCCGGATCTTCGAATGGGCGTTGCTGTTGCCGCTTGCGATGCCCGGATATGTCATCGCCTTCGTCTATACCGATACCCTGGAATTTGCCGGACCGGTTCAAGGCGCGCTTCGGGAGCTGTTCGGCTGGAGTTCGCCGCGCGATTATTGGTTCCCTGAAATTCGATCCCTCGGCGGTGCCATCGCGATGCTGTCGCTGGTGCTCTACCCCTATATTTATCTGACCGCCCGAACGGCGTTTCTCGAACAGTCGGTCACCTTGCTGGAAGCCGGGAGAAGTCTCGGCCGCGGACCGTGGCGGAATTTCCTCACCCTCGCCGTCCCGATGGCGCGCCCGGCGATCATTGTCGGTTTGACCCTGGCGATGATGGAGACCTTAAACGATTTCGGGACCGTTGATTTTTTTGCGGTGAGTACGATGACGGCGGGCATCTTTGACGTCTGGTTTAATATGAACAGCATTGCCGGTGCCGCCCAAATCGCCACGCTGATGCTGCTGTTCGTCGTCGTGCTGATCGTCGCCGAACGCTGGGGCCGGCGCCGCCAAAGGTTCCATCAATCGGGCGCGCGCGTGGGGCACAGACCGTTACGCCCGCTTTCGGGAAGCAATCGTTATCTTGCTTTTCTGGCCTGTTTCCTGCCTCTGGCCCTGGGGTTCATTTATCCCGCCGCTGTCCTCACCAATATGGCATTTGGCGAAGCAAGCAGTGACGCGCTTGACGGTTTCTTTTCCGCCGCAGCCAATAGTCTGACGCTATCCGGTCTTGCCGCGGTATTCGCCGTCGCCATTGCCTTGTTTCTGGGCTACGGCATGCGCCTTTACCCAAACAGAGTGCTGGCCGTGGCGGGGCGATTTTCTTCTTTGGGCTATGCCGTCCCGGGTGCGGTCTTGGCGATCGGTGTGATTACCCCGCTCGCCTGGCTCGATAACTCGGTGGACGGTTTCGCCCGTTCTTATCTAGGAATATCGACCGGCTTGATCCTGAGCGGAACGATTGTTGCCGTCACCTTCGGTTACGTGACACGATTTTTGGCGCTGTCACTGGGGGCTGTAGAAACCGGTCTTGGGCGGATCACCCCGAACATCGACGGTGCTGCCCGCACACTCGGGCACTCTCCGCTAAGCGTCCTTCGCCGCATTCACATACCGATGATGCGGGGCAGCATTCTGATCGCCGTCATCCTCGTCTTCGTGGACGGGATGAAGGAATTGCCGATGACGCTGATCTTGCGTCCCTTCAACTTCGAAACATTGGCGACCCAGGTACAGCAATTTGCAAAAGCCGAACAATTTGCCGATGCCGCACCGGGCGCCCTGGCAATCGTTGCGGTTGGAATATTGCCGGTAATTTTGTTAAGTCGCGTCATACCGACGCGGCGCCAATAGCAGAATAGAAAATGACCGGCCTCCTAATCGAAGATGTTCAACACGCATATGATGATACCACCGTACTGCGCGGTGTATCGCTCAGCGTTGGTGCGGGCGAAATTGTGTGCCTGTTGGGTCCATCGGGCTGCGGTAAGACAACGCTGTTGCGGATCGCCGCCGGCCTGGAACGGCTTCAGAGCGGACATGTTTCGGTAGGCGGTGTCACCGTCGCCGACGGGACACGTTTTCTGATGCCGGAGCAGCGCGGCGTCGGTTTCATGTTTCAGGACTACGCTCTGTTTCCCCACCTTACGATCCAACAGAACATCGAATTTGGGCTCGACGGCTTGGCACCGTCAGCCAAGGAAAAGAGGGTGAAGGAAGTGCTGGAGCAGGTCGATCTGGTCGGTTACGGCGCGGGCTATCCGCATCTTCTATCGGGTGGCCAGCAGCAGCGCGTTGCCTTGGCCCGGGCCTTGGCGCCCGAACCCGGCGTCTTGTTGCTGGATGAACCGTTTTCCGGATTGGATGAAACCCTTCGCGGGCAGGTACGGGAAGAAATTCTGGTCATTCTCAAAGACACGGGCGTGGCCACGCTGATGGTGACCCACAATCCGGAAGAGGCCATGTTCATGGCGGACCGGATGATGGTGATGGGACCGGGCGGCACGATCTTGCAGTCGGGGGGCCCCAGTGATGTCTACACCCAACCGACCGATGAATTTGTCGCGTCCTTTTTTGGCCAAATCAACAAGCTGACAGGAACTGTTGAAAACGGGGCTGTCGAATCGCTGCTTGGATCCATCGCCACGCCCGAGCTCGAAAACGGCCTTCCCGTCAGCATCATCATCCGCGCCGACGGTATCGAAATATCTCCCGATGGTTCGGCGGGTCGCGCCATCACCGTTACCTCGGCCCGCCCCCTTGGCCGCAGTACTTTCGTTCGGTTCAGTGTCGTCGGGGAGGAAAGCGATGGCAGCGAGCTACGGTGCCGGCTTCCAGGGCTTCACGCCGATTTGGTCGGCCAGACAATGTTTGCCTCCGTCATTGACGGACATGCCTTCGTATTTCCAAAAAGCGGCAAAGCCTAGGCTTCGGCCTCTATCACGTCCTGGAGCAACCCGGCATCCAGAATCCGGTAGCGCTCAAACCGGGTGAACCAAGCTTGATCTCTTTGAGGGCGGTTGCCTCGAAGGTTTCGTTCGGTTGTCTCGTCGCTCTCCGATTTCCCGGTATCCGGATGCGCATGCTCGACGAAAATATCGCCGATATAATTCAAACGGCCGACCATGTGGCCGATCTGCCATGTCCATAGATCACAGTTAAAATGTTCGAACATCGGGGGCTCCACATACCCCAGGGTATCGACCCAGCGTCGGCTGACGATTGGAAAGGTGCAGATCTTTTCGCCGTAACGGCCGTCGTCGAACCACATGCAATAAATCTGATCCGGAAATTTTTTAACCTCTTCGTCAATGCGGATATCCCAACCCTTATCGCGATAAATCTGGTCATCATTGGCAATAAGAAGAATGTCGCCACTCGACCGTTCGGCGAGAATATTGTTGATCAACGGGGTGTTCAACGGCTCATCGACAACGAGATCCAGGCCCAAAAGGAGGCCGACCCGGGGGTCGGTCAGCAATGTTTTCAGCGCCAGGATATATTCGAATTTGCAGTCGTCGTCCTCATCCACATAGGCGAGAACTTCAACGCGACCGGGCTCTCCAGCGGTATCGGCGACACTGCGGACGAATCGGGAAAAGTCGTCCGGGCGACCGCGCGTTGGGCAAAGCAGCGAGAGTTTCGAACGTTCGGATTCGCAATCTGTCATAAATTTGCTATATGTTTCCAATAACTTGCGGTTGTTATAGCAGCAATGACCGAGCCGGACGTTTACCGCTTTTGGGTGCGCGTGTAAGGTATCATACAAGATCTTTCGAGAGGGAACAGTTATGAGCGACAAACGGGACGATGCCCGCATCCTCATATACAGCCATGATAGTTTTGGCCTGGGCCACCTTCGCCGCTCCCGGACGATTGCTCATGCCCTGGTTGGTGCGAATGATAAGCTGTCGGTCCTGATCCTTTCGGGGTCGCCAATCATCGGCAGTTTCGATTTTCGCGCACGGGTTGATTTTGTCCGGGTTCCCGGCGTCATCAAGCTTCGGAACGGTGAATACACCTCGCTAAAGCTTCATCTTAAGATCGATCAAACAATGGTGCTACGGGGATCGATCATTCAGCATACGGCGGATGTTTTTGATCCTGATGTCTTCATCGTCGATAAGGAGCCGCTGGGGTTGAGAGGTGAGGTGCGGGAAACCCTGGAGATGCTGAAGAAGAGGGGAACCCATCTGGCTCTTGGGCTGCGAGACGTTATGGATGAGCCCGCCCAGCTAAGGCCGGAATGGGAGCGAAAAAATGTCATGCCGGCCCTTTCCGAATTGTATGACGATATCTGGGTCTACGGATTGCCCCAATTCTATGATCCAATGGCGGGCGTTGACATCCCGGAAGTTGTTCGGCGGAAGATCGTTTATACCGGCTATCTCCGCAACTGGGTCCCGGACGTCAGTTCACCCTCCACGTTATCAAAATTCGATGACCCGTATTTCCTCGTGACCGCCGGTGGCGGTGGCGACGGCGAAAACCTGATCGATTGGGTCATTTCGGCTTATGAGTGCGATCGCAATATCCCGCTGCCATCCGTCATCGTCTTCGGCCCCTTCATGCACTCGGATATCCAAGAAAGGTTCCAGGCACGGATCGCCAATCTGCCGAATGTCGAAGCCATAACATTCGATTCTCATATCGAACATTTGGTTTCCGAGGCGGCCGGAATTGTCGCCATGGGCGGATATAATACGTTCTGCGATATCTTGTCCTTCGACAAACCCAGCTTAATTGTCCCCCGCACGAAGCCCCGTATGGAACAATATATTCGGGCCGCGCGGGCCAAGGAATTGGGCCTCCTGTCGATGCTTCAATATGATGGCCGGAAAGATCCCACGCGTATGGCCACGGCTCTGCGACAACTTACACAGCAGCGCCGGCCCTCGACGGTAATTCTACCCGGGCTGTTGGACGGGTTGGACAATGTCAACCGGCTGGTCATGAAGAGCCTAACGGACCGGCCGTTGCGCCAGAGCGCGTTGGCTGTCGTTAATCAAAAATCATAAATTAGATGACCGACATTTTGCCGACCGTTGGCATTATCCTTAAAGGATATCCGCGGCTGTCCGAGACATTCATCGCGCAAGAAATTCTGGCGTTGGAGAAGTGCGGCCTGGCGGCGGAGATTATCTCCTTGCGTCATCCGACCGATAGAGCGGTACACCCCGTTCATAAGCAGATTCAAGCGAAGGTCAGGTATTTACCGGAATATCTATATCAAGATGTTGGGCGGGTTTTCACGGCTTGGCGGCGTGTCCGGAAATTCGGGGGCTACAAATCCGCTCGCCGCATTTTTTGGGCGGATTTGAGGAGAGATATATCACCCAATCGCGTTCGGCGCTTCGGGCAGGCGCTCGTGCTGGCGGCTGAGCTGCCGGAGAGCGTCGAGAGACTATACGCTCATTTCCTGCACACGCCCTCGTCGGTCGCGCGCTATACCGCGATCCTGACCGGTAAGCCCTGGTCGGCTTCCGCCCATGCCGTCGACATTTGGACGACACCGCGCTGGGACCTGGAAGAGAAGATCGATGATTGCGAGTGGATTACCACCTGCACCAAAACGAATCTGGATTTTCTTCAAGGACTGACCGGGGATCCGGATAAGATTTCCCTGGTCTATCACGGGATCGATGTCGATCGCTTTTCTCATCCGAGTACGGCGTCAGGATCTCTCCGAGACGGGCATGACAGCGACGATCCTGTGGTTATTTTGTCCGTTGGCAGAGCCGTGGAAAAAAAAGGCTATGGAGATTTGTTGGAGGCGCTGGCCCGGCTACCCCATGATCTCAATTGGCGGTTTGTTCATATTGGAGGCGGCGTATTGGCGGCTCGGCTGCAGCGCCAATCCCGTCTCCTGGGGATCGAGTCGCGTATACGCTGGCTCGGATCGCAGCCCCAGGAAAAAGTAATTTCCCATTATCGTGTCGCCGATATATTCGCACTACCCTGCCGAATTGCGGAAAATGGCGATCGCGACGGCTTGCCGAATGTCCTGATGGAAGCGCAGAGCCAAGCGATTGCCTGTGTATCCACCAATGTTTCGGCAATTCCTGAGCTTATTTTGGATAAAGAAACCGGGCTGTTGTCCGACCCTGGCGACATTGAAGCCCTGACCAAAAATTTATGCCGCCTGATCGAAAATCCGGGGTTCAGGCACACTCTGGCTACCGGTGGAGAGCGCCGTGTGCGGGAGAGATTTCGCTTCGATAATTGTTTCCAGGACCTGGCGATTAAATTCGACTTGGCGGAAAAATTGACGGCACCAAAGGTCGCATGAACGTCGCCTTTTACGCCCCGCTCAAATCGCCGTACTTTCCCGTCCCGTCGGGGGATCGGCGCATGGCACAATCCTTGATTCAAGCTTTGAGCTTGGCCGGTCATACCGTTGAAATTGCTTCAATATTCCGAAGCCGAGATGGCGGGGGCGACGTCGAGCGGCAGGCGCGGTTGGCGCGGCTGGGAGAGCGCATGGCGGATCGCCTGATCCGGCGATACAGGCGTGATCGTGCCAGCAAAAAACCCGATATTTGGTTCACTTATCATCTCTATTACAAAGCCCCCGATTGGATCGGACCCGCCGTTTGCGACGCTCTCGATATTCCTTACGTCATTGCCGAGGCGTCCTACGCCCCTAAACGGGCCGGTGGGCCATGGGATATCGGGCACCGGGCGGCGGCGGCGGCAATTTCGCGGGCGAATTTAATCATCGGTCTCAACAGTGCGAACACGCCGTGTGTTTTACCGCTCCTGACCCATCCTGGAAAATTGCTACCCTTGGCGCCGTTCTTGGACTGTGAACCCTATCTCAATCTCGATCGTGCTCAGTGTCGCGCTGGGCTGGCCGATATTTACGGGCTTGATCCGTCCAAGCCATGGCTGCTGACGGTTGCCATGATGCGCGACGATGCCAAACTTCGGTCCTATCAATTATTAGGAAAAGCGCTGCGGGAATTGCGGAATCTTGACTGGCAATTGCTTGTTGTCGGCGATGGTCCTGCGAGGGGTAGTGTCGAAGAAGCGCTCCCCACTGAACGGACATGTTATCTGGGCGAAAAAGCGGCTGAAGACCTGCCGGCGATTTATTCGGGTGCCGATGTCTTTGTTTGGCCTTCCGTTAATGAAGCCTATGGCATGGCGACGCTCGAAGCGCAGATCGCCGGCCTGCCCGTTGTTTCCGGTCGTTCCGGAGGGGTGGTGGATATCGTGATACCGGATGAAACCGCCTTACTCGTTGAGACCGGTAACGCGTCTGCGTTTGCAAAGGCCGTCGCCGGTTTGATTTCCGATCCGCAAAAGCGCCACCAAATGTCCCAAAGGGCAGCGGCCAACGGACGGACGCGGCACAGCCTAAACGCGGCGGCGAATTTTTTGTCGAGCGAATTTGAGGGACTTCTCCAATGACGAAGCTCGGCGTCATCAGGCATGGCCCAACGGACTGGAACCGGCAGGGGTTGGTTCAAGGCAGCACAGATATACCGCTCGGTGAGGCCGGAGAGCGCGTCGTCGAGACCTGGCGGGTGCCGGAAAATTTTGGACCGTATCGCTGGGTCGCCAGCCCCTTGAGCCGGGCGGTCCGGACGGCGGAAATCCTGTCCGGCCAGGCGCCGCAAACCGATCCTCGGATTGCCGAGATGTGCTGGGGGGCCTGGGAGGGCTCAACCCTACCGGCGCTGCGCGAAGAACTCGGCGACTTGATGGTTGCATGGGAGGCGAAAGGCCTGGATTTCAGAGGGCCGGGCGGCGAAAGCCCCCGAGACGTGCAGGTTAGAATGCGGGGCTTCCTCATTGAGATCGCGGAGAGGGGAGATCCGACGCTGGCGGTCTGCCACAAAGGTGTAATCCGGGCGCTCTATGCCACGGCTGTCGGTTGGGACATGGCGGATAAACCACCTCACAAGCTGTTGGATGACCATATTCAGCTTTTTGATATCGCCGACGACGGCACGCCAACCATTTCCGACCTTAATATCAAAATGTCGGCGACCTGATGGCCGCGCGGGTTCTATTTTACGTTCAGCATTTACTGGGCATCGGGCATTTGAAGCGGGCAACAACCATCGCCCGGGCGATGGCGGAGCGGGGGCTGGAGGTTACGCTCGTCTCGGGCGGTGAGAATGAGTCCGTCGTTGACGAGACCGGAATGACATTTGTCCAGTTGCCGCCGATACGGGCCCAAGATCGGAGATTTCAGGCGATCGTGGATGCCAACGGCGAAGAGATCACCGACGATCTCAAACAGGGGCGTCGTGACCAACTGGTCAAGCTATACGAAAGCCTGCAACCTTCGGCGCTGATCATTGAATTGTTCCCCTTCGGCCGGCGGGCATTGCGGTTTGAGTTGCTGCCGCTGTTGGAAGCCGCGCGGGCCTCTTCACCTCGTCCGGTCGTGATATCTTCCGTCCGCGATATTCTGGTCGAAAAGAACAGGCCGGAACGCCAGTTGGAAATGGTCGAGACCGTAGAACGCTATTTCGACAAGGTCCTCGTTCATGGCGATCCCAATTTGATCGCTTTCGATGCAACCTTTCCAAAGGCCAAAGACATCGAGGAAAAGCTCAACTACACCGGATATGTGGTTGATCAGAAATTGGCGGATCACCCCGAAGGAACCCAGGGCACAGGCGAAATCATCGTGTCGTCGGGCAGCGGCAGGGTTGGGGAAATACTGCTGAGGACCGCGCTCGACGCACGGGCAAAAACCTCGGTTCGTGATCGGCCTTGGCGATATCTTGCCGGGAACAGTCTGCCGGAGGAGATATTCGCCGAATTGGCGAATCACACCGGTGACGGGGTCATTGTAGAGCGTGCGCGGCCTGATTTTGTGACGCTTTTGGCCAACTGCCATTTGTCGATTTCGCAAGGCGGATATAACACGATTATGGAGGTGCTGGCAGCGCGGGCGCGGGGGGTATCGGTGCCTTACGCCGGTGGCCAGGAAACCGAGCAGACGCTCAGAACCGGTCTCCTTGCCGAACGTGGGCTTCTCTTTCAGATTCCCGAGGCCGATCTGACCGTCTCACGGCTTGTCGACGCCGTAGAAAATGCCTTGATTTCGCCCCGGCCGAACGACATTTCTATTAATATGTCGGGTGCTGAGGAGTCTGCGCGCTTGGTTGCTCAGTGGATTGGTTAGAAAACCGCTAATTTGTTGGAGTCCGGGGATTATTTCGGTACTTTGGAGATCGCGGGGATGGTAACGCGGCATATCGATTCGGGTTACCGTTTTTGGATAAACGACAGGGAATAGCGGTGTCACCATGGAACGGGGCATCTTCAGCTACATAATTCGCCATAGTCTCCGGCAGCAGATCATGTTGACGGTGCTCGCGTTTGCCTCCTTCCCATTCTATTATTTGCTGCTGGACTTGCCCAAACAGATCATCAACGAGGGCATTGGTGGCGGTGACGGACCACAGGTTCTTTTCGGATTCGAGTTAGAGCAAATACCGTTTCTTTTAGCGTTGTGTTTCTTCTTCCTCATCCTGGTTTTCCTGAACGGCGGCTTCAAATATTTCATCAACGTCTACCGTGGCGCTGTCGGCGAGCGAATGCTGCGCCGTTTGCGGTATCAATTGATCGCCCGCGTTCTCCGATTTCCCTTGTCGCATTTTCGCAAAACGTCGTCGGGTGAACTGGTATCGATGATCTCTGCCGAAACAGAGCCGCTTGGCGGTTTTATCGGCGAGTCTTTTTCTGCCTGGTTTTACCAGGGCGGCATGTTGATCACCTTGATGGCGTTCATGTTTGTCCAGGATTGGATCCTGGGGCTGGCTGCCGTGGCCCTCTATCCAATTCAAGGTTACCTGATCCCTAAATTGCAGAGGCGGGTCAATCAGCTCGGCAAGGAGCGCGTCTTGAACGTGCGCCGTCTCACAGAGCGGATCGGAGAGGCCGTCGCTGGCGCAAGTGAAATCCACGCCAACGACACATCCAGATATGAGTTGGCGGACTTCTCCTCGCGCCTTGGCAAAATCTACTCAATCCGTTTCGACATTTATCGCCGCAAGTTCTTCATCAAGTTCTTGAATAACTTCCTTGCTCAGTTAACCCCGTTCTTTTTCTTTTCCATCGGTGGTGTTCTGGTGATTGTCGGCGATCTGACGCTTGGCGCTTTGGTCGCGGTTTTAAGTGCCTATAAGGATGTCCTCGCACCCTGGAAAATTCTGCTGACCCATTACCAGCGGACCGAGGATGCGCGCATTAAGTACACGCAGTTGGTTGAGCAGTTCGAGCCGCCGAATATGATCGACGAGGCGCTCCAAGAAACCGAGCCTGAGGAAATCCGCTCGTTAGACGGCAGGCTTGTCGCGTCGAATGTCAGCCTTGCGGAAGATGATGGATTGAAGGTCGTCGAAGGAGCATCGCTCTCGGTCGACCTCCCAAAGCATTTCGCGTTGATCGGGCCGGGCGGCGGAGGCAAGACGGAATTCGCTCAAATGCTTGCCAGGCTGGTGAGCCCGACCGGAGGGCGGATCACCATTGATGACAAAAACCTGGCGGAACTCCCCCAAGCGGTGACCGGGCGACGCATGGCTTATGTCAGCCAGGAGCCCTACATCTTCGCCGGCTCGATCCGGGATAATCTGTTGTACGGATTAAAACATCGTCCCCTGACCGATCACGACTATGATGGCGAGGCGCTGACTGCACGGCAATCGGATTTGAAGGAATCGATAAGCTCTGGAAACTCGACAAGCGATCTGAATGCTCAATGGATCGACTATTTGGCAACCGGTGCCGAAAGCATCGACGACATCGCGCCCCATCTTCACGACTTGCTTCGGATTGTCACATTGGAGGACGATGTCTATCAAATCGGCCTGAGGCAGACGATTGAGTCTGATGAGCAAGATGATCTTTCGAAGTTAGTTCTCGAAGCAAGGCTAAGCCTGCGCGATAGGCTGCAAGATCCATCCTTCGCCAGTAATGTCGAACTGTTCGACAAGGAAAAATACAATTCTAAAGCATCCGTGGCGGAGAACATCTTGTTCGGCACGCCGCTCGGGCCTGAGTTTGAGATCGAAAATTTGGGCGAAAACCCCTATGTCCTGCAGGTCCTCAAAAACGTTGGGATATTTGATAAATTTTTGGCGAAGGGGCATCGTCTCGCCGA
>JAQCKY010000620.1 GCA_027592155.1 Pseudomonadota bacterium | reverse complement strand
ATCGATGATACCTTCGACGGCCCCTCGCTGCGGCCCGACGACACCTGGGAGCGGGCGCAGATGCGGGTCTGGCTGGATAAATCGGAGCATGTTCTCCACAAAAACATGCACCTGATTTCCCACAACCGGGCCCATGCCCACCGCTGGGAAGAATACGAAGCCAAGCATGGCCGCGAGGAGCTACTGCAAAAGGTTCATAACCAGCCGGATATTCAGAGACGCGCCGATGAAATTCATCATGCCGAACATGGCATCAGCGACGAGACCGTTCAGTTCTCAATTGCGCGTGTCGACGAGCAATTGGGCCTGATGGACGAGGCCCTCGGCAAACATGAATGGCTGGTCGGAGATACCTTCTGCCTCGCCGATATGGCGGTGTTACCCTTTGTCGAACGCTTTAAAGTCAATGGCTTAGACAATTCTGTTGATTCAAAAAAGAACCTAGCGAAGTGGTATGACAAGATGTTCGCTCGCCCGGCCATCGAGAAGGCATACGCCTTTAAAGATCCGGCTGAAGAGTTCTGTTAATTTGGCGAGCTTCGGAGATCAGTCCTGAATTGTATCCGATTGATCCCCGGCAAGCTCCGCGGCGGTGGCCAAATCGCGCCGCCGCATGAACAGCAGCAGCCAGATTGCGGCAAGCAGGCTGACGGCCGCGCCAACGGCGATTGGCCAGGAAAATCCCAGAAATTCCGCCAGCCAGCCGAGCAGTAAGGCCCCCAGCGCCGGGACCGGCCGGAAGGTGAGCCCGACGATGCTCATGACGCGGGCCCGCATTCGGCCGTCGACGGAATTTTGAGCGAGCGTTTGCGCCGCGACGGAAACCGTGTTGGTGGTAAATCCAAAGACCATTGCAAAAAAGGCAGCAAGCCAGAATTCGGTTGTTAGGGCAAACGCCAGCGTCGCGGCACCGCCGATCAGGAAATGCCAGGCGAAGACCTGCGTAAGGCCCCGGGTTTCACCGCGCCTAGCGAGCCAGACCGCGGAGATAAAGGCCCCGGCCCCGGCCGCCGAGAGTAGGAGGGCCAGTCCCTCGGCGCCGCGTCCGAAGACATTGTCGACGATGCCGGGAAACAGCTCGACGATGGAGCGCAGAAACAGCCCCATGATCACGGTGAAAATCAAAATGGTGCGCAGCGCAAAATGCCCAGAAACATAGCGCATGCCCTCGACCATGTCGGTGAACAGTCCTTTTCGCCAGCTTCCCGGCAGGCGTTGTTCCTCAATCCGGACATAGAACAACATGATGAAAAACATGAAAAAACTCACGCCGTTGAGTGCAAACGCCCAGGCCGGTCCGGCGAGAGACTCGTTTGCTAAAACGATAATGCCGCCGGCGATGGGGGGGCCGATGAAACGGGCGCCATGGACCGTCGCCGATTGAAGGGCCACCGCCGGTGAAATATCCGAGCGCGGCACCAGCCGGGCAACCAGGGCAAGTTGACCGGGATTGTTGAAAGCGTTGATAAACCCCTGAAGGAACGCCAGGCCGACCAGCAGTTCGATGGTGATCAGGCCGCTGAAGGTCAGGATCGAGAGCACCGAAACATGAATGCCCCAGGCCAGCTGCACGGCTTTTGTCGTCGTCAGGGAACCGATCCGGTCGACCAAGGCGCCGGCGGGCGGGGCGACAAAGAAGGACGGAATAACCTCGACCGCGACGATGATACCAAGCCAGGCCGGAGATTTCGTAAGTTCCCACGTCAACCAGCCGACGGCGGTACGGAACACCCAGGACCCGACCATGGAGGCACAGAGCCCGATCCAATAAATCCGGTAATTGGCGTTCCCGAGCGCCCGTCCAATTCCGCCGAATGCCTGAGAGCCTGCCATTATGCCCGATCGTTCGTCCCGAGTTCGTTTGACGCTACTTACCGTGCTTCGTCTGGGTTTGCCACGACCGATCTGCTATATAAGAGGCACTAATCTATGTGCGGCTAGGGTTCCACTATGACGGCGGGTTTGGACCGAGCGCCGCCGGCGGTGCTGCAATCATTCTGGGGATCGTCTTTTTGACCGGCGGCTTTCGGGGTAATTTGGGGCAGCTCCCCATATCGATTGCATTCGGTCTTGGCGTCGGCGTGCCGATCGGCAGTTACACCGTGTTGGATGCCCATGCCGTCAGCGTTGTCCTGATACCGCCGCTCTTGCTGGATTATGGATCGAGCCTCGGACGGGTGATCTGTCTTTCCCCGTTCGCCGTACGCCGTTGGGGCCAGATCCGGGAAGCATGGCGGCGCCAACGGTTGGCAATTCTCGGCATCGCGGTCTTTAAACCGCTCGCTTACATCCTTGTGCTCATTGCCCTCAAAACCACCCCGATCGTCTTTGTCGCACCGGTGCGGGAACTGTCGGTTCTATTCACGGTTGCTTTGGGTGTGTTGTTTCTTGGTGAAGGGGTATTCCGCTCCCGCATGGCTTGGGCCGTGTTGATTGTCGCCGGTGTGATCGTGTTGGCGACCGCCTGAGACTGCGAAAAAGGCTTTCGGTTCCCAATCCGGCCCCC
>JAQCKY010000619.1 GCA_027592155.1 Pseudomonadota bacterium | reverse complement strand
ACACCGGCGAACACGGAGTAACCACCGTGGTTCATGGCGATGTTGTTAATAAGCTCCATGATGATAACGGTCTTGCCGACACCGGCACCACCGAACAATCCAACCTTACCGCCCTTTGCATAAGGCGCGATCAGATCGACGACCTTGATACCGGTGATCAGGATTTCCGTATCCGTCGACTGGTCGACAAAATCAGGCGCTGCCCGGTGGATCGGCGCGGTCTGAGCGGTATTGATCGGACCTCGGCCATCGATCGGCTCCCCAATCACATTGATCAGGCGCCCCAGCGTTTCCGGCCCAACCGGCATTTGAATGGGGCTTCCGGTATCGACCACCTCGGCGCCCCGGACCAAACCGTCCGTGGTGTCCATGGCGATGGTGCGGACTTGAGATTCGCCCAGATGCTGGGCAACTTCGAGAACCAACCGGTTGCCGTGATTGTCGCATTCCAACGCGTTCAAGATTTCCGGCAGATCACCGTCAAAGCGGACGTCAACCACCGCGCCGGTAATCTGGGAAACTGCGCCGATATTATTCGTAGCCATTTTTAATGCTCCTCAAACCGTCTTCGCCCCAACCGAAATGGTATCGGTCGGGGATTAGAGCGCCTCAGCGCCCGAAATAATTTCAATCAATTCTCTGGTGATCAGCGCCTGGCGTGTTCGGTTATAGGTCAAGGTCAGGTCGTCGATCATATCGCCCGCATTGCGGGTCGCGTTATCCATGGCGCTCATACGGGCGCCATGTTCGGACGCATTGCTTTCGAGCAAGGCGCGGAAAATCTGTACTTCAAGATTCTTGGGCAACAAAGCCTCCAGAATCTCGGCTTCATCCGGTTCGTACTCATAAACCGCGGAAGGACCGGATGTCTGGGCGTGGGCTCCATCTTCAGCCTCGTCACTCTCGGCCCGATCAAGGGTAACGGGAATGATTTGCTGGGGTGTCACGATCTGAGTCATCGCCGAAACGAAACGGTTATAGACGATCGTGCAAACATCGAATTCCTCGGCATCGAGCAATTCAAGCACCTTAGCCGTCACCCGCTGCGCGTCTTCCAGGGTGACGACCGTCCGGCCGATCCCCTCAAAGGTATCCAGCATCTTGTCGCCGTGAAGACTGCGCAACTGGTCACGCGCCTTTCGGCCAACACAAAGCAGCTTAACCGTCTTCCCCTCGCGTTCGAGAGCAGCGATCCGCAGCCGGACTTCACGCGTGATCGACGAATTAAATCCGCCACACAAACCGCGGTCGGATGTAACGGCAACGATCATGTGGACCTGATCCGAACCGGTTCCCGACAGGAGCTTTGGCCCCCCGACGGTCTCACTCGCACCATCCAGGATCGCGCCCATCATGCGCTCCATCCTCTCGGCATAGGGCCTTCCGGCCTCGGCCGCTTCCTGCGCCCGCCGCAAACGGCTCGCCGCCACCATTTTCATGGCAGACGTAATCTTCTGCGTGGACGTCACGCTCGAGATTCGGGTTTTTAGCTCTTTGAGATTCGCCATAACTTAGGTGCCGGACTGCCTTATTCGAAGCTTGAGGTAAAGTCTTCGAGGAAGGTTTTCAGCTTCTCCGAGGTGGCGTCACTGATCTCTTTCTCGTCGCGAATGGCGATCAAAATGTCGGTGCCGCGCTCCCGGATCGCCGTCATCAAGGCCTTTTCGTAACGAACGACTTGGTTGGTATCGACCGAATCGACATAGCCATTAACACCGGCGAAAATCGCAACGACCTGTTCTTCCATCGGATAGGGCGCGAACTGATCCTGTTTTAGGATTTCGGTCAATCGTGCACCACGGGCCAAAAGGCGCTGAGTCGTGGCATCAAGATCCGACGCAAACTGCGAGAAGGCTTCCATTTCCCGGTATTGCGCGAGTTCCAGCTTGATCGAGCCGGAAACCTGTTTCATCGCCTTTACCTGGGCGGCGGAACCAACCCGGCTCACCGAGATACCGACGTTCACAGCCGGGCGAATGCCCTTATAGAACAGATCGGCTTCCAGGAAGATTTGACCGTCGGTAATCGAAATCACGTTCGTCGGAATATAGGCCGACACGTCATTGGCCTGCGTCTCAATCACCGGCAAGGCAGTCAGAGACCCGCTGCCATACTCTTCGTTCATTTTCGCCGCCCGTTCCAGCAAACGGGAATGGAGATAGAAAACGTCACCCGGATAGGCTTCACGCCCCGGGGGTCGGCGAAGCAGGAGCGACATCTGCCGGTAGGCAACCGCCTGCTTTGAAAGATCGTCATAGAAGATGACGGCATGCATGCCGTTATCGCGGAAATACTCACCCATTGTGCACCCGGTGTAGGGTGCCAAGAACAGCATCGGCGCCGGCTCGGATGCCGTCGCGGCGACCACGATCGAATATTCCATCGCGCCGTGTTCTTCCAGAACCTTAACAATCTGCGCGACGGATGAACGTTTCTGGCCGCACGCCACGTAAATGCAGAACATCTTTTCGGAATCGTCCTTCGCCGCGTCGTTGATGCGCTTCTGATTG
>JAQCKY010000618.1 GCA_027592155.1 Pseudomonadota bacterium | reverse complement strand
CGCTGAAGTCGATGATCGTGGTCTAATCCGGTTTGGCCCCCGCAGTGCGGGGGCCGATCCCGGTCCAGCCTGTTATGGCCTGGGCGGAACGTCGGCAACTTTAACGGACGCCAATCTGGTGCTGGGCTATCTCGATCCGGAATTCTTCCTGGGCGGGGCCATGACTCTCGATCGGGACGCGGCGCAGGCCGCGATCCGGGCGAAGATCGCCGAGCCCCTCGATCTTTCGGTGGAGCGCGCGGCCTGGGGCATCCACGACACCGCGAGCGAGGACATCGCCCGCGCGTTCCGCATTCACGCGGCCGAGCGCGGATTCGACTATCGCTCCGCCAGTATGGTTGCCTTCGGCGGGTCGGGGCCGCTCCACGCCATGCCGGTTGCCGAAAAACTGAAGATTCCGCGCGTCGTCTTTCCGATTGGCGCCGGGGTCTACTCGGCGCTGGGCCTGCTCGCGAGTCCGCTGGCTTTCGAACTGGCGCGCTCGCGTCGGACGGTGGCGGAGGATATCGGCGCTGCCGAGTTCACGGCGATGTTCGAGCCGCTCGTCCTCGAAGCGTCGGCCTTCCTGAAAGAGGCGGGCGTTTCCGAAACCGATATCCGTATCGCGCGCCGTTTGGATATCCGTTATTTCGGCCAGACCCACGAGATTCAGGTGACCTTGCCGGAGGGCGACCCTGCCGATGCGTTCGCCCGCCTGCGCGCATTGTTCGAGGCCCGCTACGCGGAGGTCTACACCTTCGCCACCCTCGACGCACCGCTCGAGATCATCAATTGGAAAGTATCGGCCACCGGGCCCGACCCGGGGCTGGAGACCGGATACAGAATCGAGGGCACCGGCACCGATGCCGGGACGGCGGCGCAAAAAGGGGTTCGGCAGGTTTATTTCGCGCCGGACGGCTACCGCGAGACGCCGGTCTACGACCGCTATTGTCTGACGCCGGGTACCAAGATCGTCGGACCGGCACTGATCGAAGAGCGTGAATCGACCTGTCTGATCACGCCCGGGCACCGGGCCATGGTGGATGACGCCTTTAATGTCATCGCCGAGCTGGAGGGATAGAGAGATGAGTGCATCCATACCGCCCGAATACGATGCCGTCTCGCTCGGTATTCTGTGGGACCGCCTCGTTTCCATCGCCGACGAGATCGTCTCGACGCTCGTACGCACGTCTTTCTCCACCATCGTCTCGGAAAGCTACGACCTGACGGTGGTGATGATGGACCGGAACGGCCGCCTGATGGCACAGGGCAGTTATTCGGTACCGGTCTTTATCGGCACCGCGCCCCGGACGCTGCGCTACATGCTGGAGAAGTTTCCGCCGGAGACCTTGCGGCCGGGCGACGTGATCTGCACCAACGACCCCTGGATGGGGACGGGGCATATGTTTGACATCAACGTCATGCGCCCGGTGTTCAGAGGCGACGAATTGGTCGGCTATACGCTGTCGATCACCCATTTGCCGGATATCGGCGGCATGGGGTTCGGCGCGGCGGCGACCGAAATCTACCACGAGGGTCTGCGCCTGCCGATCTGTAAGCTGGCGCGGGAGGGCGAGGTCGATCCCTTTATCCTCGATCTCGTGCGGACCAACGTCCGGGTGCCGGACGCTACCATCGGCGACCTGATGGCCAACGTGACCTGCAACGAGGTGGGTGGGCGGCAATTGTTGGAGTTCATGGACGAATACGGGATCGACGACCTGTCGTCCTTGAGCGCGGCCATCCGCGGCCAGTCCGAGCAAGCCATGCGGGAGAAGATCAGGGAGATCCGCAACGGCGTCTACGAGAATCGGATATTGATCGAGGCCATCGACGATCCCATTCCCTTGGCCTGCCGGATCGACGTCGCGGACGAGACCCTCTCCATCGATTTCGAAGGTACCGGCGGGTGCGTGCGGCGCGGCATTAACGTACCATTCTGTTACACCAACGCGATGTCGCTCTATTCGATCAAATGCATCACCATTCCGACCCTGCCGAACAACGAGGGTGCAACGCGGCCGGTGACGGTATCCGCGCCAGAAGGTAGCCTCTTGAACGCGCAGCCGCCGTATCCGACCGGCGGCCGCCATGCCATCGGACATTTCGTGCCGGGTCTGATTTTCGGCGCCTTGGCGGAGGCCGCACCCGACAAAATACAAGCGGATAACGGGATGCTGGACCTGATCACCATCCAGGCGACCCATCCGGACGGCCGGCCGGTCTCGACGATCAGTTTCGTCGCCGGCGGCTTTGGCGCGTTGTCGGGCCAGGACGGACGCGATTGTCTGCCCGGCCCGTCCAACATGGCCGCCGTGCCGGTCGAGGTCTGGGAGACCATCACCGGCATGACCGTGGTCAGCAAACGGCTGCGCCCCGACAGCGGCGGGCCCGGCGCGGCCCGGGGCGGCGTCGGCCAGGAAATGACCCTGCGGAACGATACCGGTCATCCGATGACCGTCTTTTCGATGGCAAACCGAACCGACTTCGCGCCGCCGGGCTATCTCGGTGGGCAGGCGGGTGCCTTGCGCCAA
>JAQCKY010000617.1 GCA_027592155.1 Pseudomonadota bacterium | reverse complement strand
CCAGCTATGAAGAAGCCGGTGGACACCAGTTCTTACACCACTCGGTGGGACACTACTGAAGCAGCAGCAGCGCCTATGCGGCAGCGAAGGGCGGTATCATTGCGTTCACGCGCAAGCTTTCGATCGAGCTTGGCCCCTTCGGCATCAACGTGAACGCCATTGCGCCGAGCCTAACCCTGACCGAGCGCCTTATGCCGCACTGGGAGAAACGCAGCGCCGAAAATCAGGCGGCGGAAATCGAGAAAGTACCGCTCAAGCGGATCCCCAAAGCAATCGATCAGGCCCGCGTGATTGCGTTTCTGGCGTCACAAGATGCGGATTTCGTAACCGGCCTGACAATTGACGTGACCGGAGGTCTTTCATGACATCCGCGGCGGCTTCACCGGGGCTTCACCGGGTTTGGCACATGAGTACGGCAGGTCGATATCTCGTATGAAGGACGAGGATTTGGCTGCGTCCTTCGCAACCGCTTTGGGTGTTTCGCTGATTTTGCACGAGGTCGGTTGATGTGGCATCGAGCCTCTGCATCAGCGTTTTACTGGAGTTCGGGATAGGTAGCATCCTGCCCCCGCATCCAAATAATCCCACAATCTTCAATTGCCGCGGATGTTTGATTCAGGACCGGATCACGCTATCGACTCCTTGGATTATAGGCTTTCTTTGAAAAAACAAGCCGCCAAAAACCCGTCCACTTCCCTTGGCGATCTCACTATTATTCAAAGCCTATAAATTGTGCTTCATACTTCTCAATGGCATTCCGCATTTCATCCATATAACTATGCCGATTATAAATCGCAGCGACGCCGCTGAGAGTACCAGTAGCGTGATTGAGCAATTTTTCTGTCACATGGATAGGCGTGCCGAACGCAGCGAGATTGGAGCTAAAAGTCCTCCGCAAATCATGCAGCACATAAGGTCCGACAGTATCCAATTCTGCATCAAACAGTTTCTTGGCCTTGCTCCATCCGTTAAAGCAGGCTCCGTCCGTACGGCGAATACCCCGCGACCTGGCTGGAAAAAGTATTTTGCCTGTATCGGGAATGTTCTTAAGTACGCTCTCGACAGCAATGCCATAAGGGAAAGTATGGGTTCGCAGGTTCTTTGTCAGCGTATCTGGTAACGTAATCGTTCGAGCATTCTGGTCGATCCAATCCCATTCCAAGGCAGCGATCTCACCACGTCGCTGACCGGTCAAAGCCAACAAAGCGACAATGGGGCCGTATGGATACGAATATGCCAAGGCGTGTTTGTAAACGGCGTCCAGTTCAACATTCGACAATACCCGGTCTCGAGACGATGTCCGCGCCGGCATTTTGAGACCTTCGATAGGACTGTGCTCGAGATAATCGTTCTGAACCGCCCAACGAAAGAAGGCTCTTGCCGCGACAAAGGCGTAATTCTGTTCAGAGGGAGTACCCTTCAACTGGTTCAGGCGACCGGAAATATCATGCTTGGTAATGTCGGCGAGATTCGTTCGCCCAAGGCGAAAATGGCGTTCAAGCAGCCGTTTGTAGTCGTACACCGTACGTGAACGGTTTTTCTGCTCGCAGGCCGCAAGATAAAGATCCACCGCATTTTGGAAATTGATTGTCCGCGGCCTGGTCTTGCCGAGCGTGTGCTCCGCCAAAATCCGCTTCGCTTCCTTACGAGCGTCAGAAAGAGAAATCACCCCATATTTACCGAGGCTGGCGCGCCGACGATTGGCACCATAGACGACAGTGAAAGTCTTCGTGCCTCCCTGCGAAACGCGCACACCAAACCCTGAGAGCGACTTATCCAAAAAAGTTACCTGTCCCTTTTGCGGCGGCTTGAGGGCGCGAATTGAGACATCGGTCATCGTGATGCTGGGCAATCTTAGGCTCTCTATAGGCTCATAAAAATGGCGCGTAGTGGCGTTCTTCTATGTTCCACCATATACCATATACCACCGATTAATATATCATTTTCAACATAATATAACCCCCTATGTTCCCGCATGCTCCATCTAATTCGCGAACTCTTAATCAGCGGGTCGCAGGTTCGAATCCTGCACAGCCCACCAAAGATTTTAATGGCCTGGACGCATTTTATGCTTCTGGGCCATTTTTCTTTTCGGGAAATTGCCCGAATCCTCGCCGCCTTCTGGTGGACGAATGCGCCGCGGGGGGAAAAGTTTCAATGCTTCCGCCTTCGCGCCGCCGCGCAAGGCACCTGTCCAAGGCATGCCATCATCGTTTATGATATTTTTTCCGGCTTATATTCTCCAAAGTCCGGGTCGCAGCAATGGGAGGACAGACTGTCCAGTTCGGCATCCGTTTTTCAGCTCAAGAACCAGGGGCCTATGTTCCTGATCGGCCTGGGCCACGGCGCCACGCATTGGATTGCGGGCACGTTCTACGTTTTGCTGCCGTTCATGACGAAGGACCTGGGGCTGAGCTATACCCAGGCGGGAATGCTGGTCTCGATCCTGCACGTCAGTTCGTTTTGCGCGAATATCGGCAGCGGGGCGGTGGTCGACATGACCGGCCGGCGGG
>JAQCKY010000616.1 GCA_027592155.1 Pseudomonadota bacterium | reverse complement strand
TCACTACGGCGCGTATTTCGCAAAAATCCATGAAGTCCTCGCAGAAGACGGCGTCGTACTGCTGCACACCATCGGCCGCAGCGGCCCCGGCACGGTCACCGATCCCTGGATCCGGAAGTATATTTTTCCAGGCGGGTATATCCCGGCGCTCTCCGAAGTCGTGCCCCATATCGAAAAACAAAGGCTTATCATTACCGACATCGAATTCCTCGGTCCTCACTATGCGGAGACGCTTCGTCTATGGCGAGAGCGGTTTTGCGCCAACTGGAGCAAGGGTTCGGAAATCTATGATGACCGGTTTTGCCGGATGTGGGAGTTCTACCTCGCGGGCAGTGAAATAGCCTTTCGCTATCTCGGCCTCACGGTTTTTCAAATTCAGATGGTTAAGCGCCGCGATGCCTTGCCGATGACCCGGGACTACATTTCGGAGTGGGAACGCAATCATCCAAATCGGCCGGTTGAGCGGCAGGCTTCGGACTCAAGATTTGCGTAAAAACCGGCACCCACACTATTGGGTGCCGTGCAAGTACGAGCTATCCCCGTATTCCACAGGGGTGTGTATCGAATGACGCTTCTCAGCCATGCGTGAATCAGCCTATGGTCCCGCATGGCAACAGCAGTAAAAAATTCCGATAACATCGCATCAATTTCCGGCCAAGATGCCGGCTCGGGTCACAGCAGTCTCGGGTTCAGGACCCCGCCTCATAACTTTGAGGCGGAGAAAGCACTTTTGGGTGCGATCCTGGCAAACAACAATGCCTATGACAGGGTTTCCGACTTTCTCCACGGAGAGCATTTCGCCGACCCGGTTCATGGACGAATATTCGAAGCCGCTGCGAAATTGATCGAGCGTGGTCAGATTGCCAGTAATATCACGCTGATGAACTTTTTCGAGCAAGACGGCTCGCTCGCCGACATCGGTGGCACCCGTTACCTGGCCGAACTAGCCGCTTCTATGGTCAGCATCATCAACACCGCTGAATATGGCCGTATCATTTACGACCTGCACCTTAAACGGCAGCTCATCGATCTCGGTGAGCAAATGGTTAATCAGGCCTTCTCGCCGGAGATCGACCACGATGCCGTCAGCCAGATCGAAGCGGCCGAGCAGCAACTGTATGATCTCGCCACCACCGGCGAGTTCGAGGGCGGATTCCAAGACTTTAAAACATCGGTCATCACGGCGATTTCAATGGCCGAGGCCGCCCATAAAAGAGATGGCGCTTTGGCCGGCGTGGGCACGGGGTTTCGCGATATCGACGCATTGCTGGGTGGGTTACACCCCTCTGACTTAGTCATTCTCGCGGCCCGCCCCTCGATGGGCAAAACCGCGTTGGCGACCAATATTGCCGTCAACGCGGCGAGCGACTACGTGCCGAAGAGCGAAAATCATCCCGGTAGCGGCGCCGTTGTCGGGTTCTTTTCCCTCGAAATGTCCGCGGAGCAACTGGCCAGCCGCATCATCTCCGAAGCGACGGAAATCTCCTCTGATAAAATGCGCCGGGGCACATTGACCAATGCAGAGTTCGATAAGCTGGTCGTTGCGAGCCAGGAGCTGCACCGCCTGCCGATCTTTATCGACGACACACCGGCCATGACCGTCAGCGGGCTGCGGACTCGCGCCCGGCGGCTGAAACGGGAACATGATCTTGGCCTCATCATCGTCGATTATCTGCAACTGATGGATGGCGGCGGGAAATCCGATAATCGTGTCCAAGAAATCTCGGAGATCACGCGCGGGCTTAAGACCCTGGCCAAGGAACTCGATGTCCCGGTACTGGCCTTGTCCCAGCTGTCACGCGCCGTTGAACAGCGGGAAGACAAACGCCCCCTCCTCTCCGATCTTCGAGAATCGGGGAGTATTGAGCAAGACGCGGATATCGTCTCCTTCATCTATCGGGAGTCTTATTATTTGGAGCGCACGGAGCCGGGTCAGCGGCCCGACGAACCCATGGACAAATTTGCCGAGCGGGTTGCCCGTTGGCAGGAATCCATGGAGAGAACGCGAAACGAGGCCGAGGTCCTGATCGCCAAGCAGCGGCATGGTCCAACCGGAACGGTGAAGCTCTACTTCAACGGCATGTTCACCCGATTTGGGGATCTCGATACCCGACATAACGATAACTACTGACGCTAGCGGCGTGGATGCAAGATGAGTTCAATGGATGAGCACGGTGCGATTCTCTCCGTTGACCTGGCGGCCGTGGCCGAGAACTACATGCTCGCCGCGCAGGCGGCACCAGCCCAATGTGGCGCCGTTGTGAAGGCCGATGCCTATGGGTTAGGAATGGCCAAGGTCGCGCCAACTCTCTGGGATGCCGGCTGTAAAATGTTTTTTGTCGCCACCCTCGAAGAAGGGATCGCCCTTCGTGGCCTCCTCTGTGACGCTGAAATCCACATCTTTAACGGTAACCTCCCCGGAACCGAACCGGCGATTGTCGAACACCGGCTCACACCGGTCCTGAATAGCCTCGAAGCGATTCATCGCTGGTTGTCGTTTCAAAAATCTTCCGGCGCC
>JAQCKY010000615.1 GCA_027592155.1 Pseudomonadota bacterium | reverse complement strand
CCGCTTTCCATAAGTTGCGTTGTTCGGGCGTAATGCTGTGGGCAGTGAATTTCCATTTCTCTTGTTCATCGAGAAACGTCTTCCATTCGTTCCGGGTCCACTGCCGGGAGTCGCTGACGTCGATGAACGAGTTGAGAAGAAGGCGGTTCTGTTCTTCGGGCAGTCCGTCAATCCAGCTTTTCTTCATGACGATGATTGAGGTGGCGAAGGAGTGGTCGGTCAGAGTGAGGTGGGGGGCTTCGCCGGCGATGCCCGTAGGAACGTGCATGATGATGGCGTTCTCCCCGGCGTCCACCAAACCGGTCTGCAATCCCGTCACAATATCCATGAAGCCGAGCGGAATGGCATCGGCGCCAATGGCTTCCGCAAACAACCGCGCGGACTCACTAGAAGAGGTGCGAAAGCGCATCCCTTTGGTGTCTGCGGGCGTCAGCAGCGGTGTCTTGCCGTAAATCTGATTGAAGCCAATTTCATCCCACTGAATCAGGCGGATATCCTGTTCCGCGAGCATCTTGGAGTACGCGGCAAACAGATAGTTATCCATGATGAAGTCGGCTTCGGCGTAATTGTCGAACAGAAACGGGGTGTACAACATGGCCATTTCAGGGACGACGGTGGTGGTCGCCAGACCGGACCAGTTGGCGACTTGGATGCGGCCGCGACGAATCCCGTTGACGAGAATATCTTCCGACCCAAGCTCGCCATAAATAAACAAGCGCATGTCGATGTCTTTGTTGCCTGCGGCGTTCACATTGCTTTCATAGGTGCGCCATTTCTTGTCACCGGCGGTGTCTTTCACACCGGTTCCGCCCACTGTCACGGTGATCGCCATACTGGCAACGGGAAGAAGAAGCAGGGCTATAAAAGCAACAAGCGCAGAGACTCGGTGAATCATCTTTAAGGGCGTCCTTAGTCGGGTGAACAGCCTGTCCACCTTACCCGGTGCAACCCCGCCTTGGAAACTTTTAGCGCTGCCTTATTCGGCCGGTTGTGGCGCCGCGCGTCCGAATCCAAGGCTAGCTTTCAGGCCGTCCGCCTGAATCGTGGCCAGGGCTGGGACCAGCAGCATTTGCACCGCTGTGCCAAACAGCACGCCAAACCCGATGCTGCAGGCCACCGGGACGAGGAATTGCGCCTGAGTACTACGTTCAATAATCAAGGGGAAAACCCCGAGGAAGGTCGTCAGCGCGGTCAGCATGATGGGCCGGAAGCGGGACTTGGCCCCGTCCACGATGGCCGCGCGCGGGGACTTTCCATTGGCTTGCTCTTCGTTGATGAAATCGATCATGACCAGAGCGCCGTTCACAATCACCCCGGCCAGTCCGACGATGCCAAAAATGCCTGGCAAGGTGAGGTTAATGCCCAGTATCAGGTGGCCGAGGATGGCGCCAATCGCACCGAACGGAATCGCCGCCATAATGATAATAGGCTGCACATAGGACCGGAAGGCGATGGCCAGTAGGGCATAGATCGCGAATAAGGCGACAATGAAATTGCGCCCGAGCACCGGCAACGTTCGCCGTTGCTCTCTTTGTTCACCGCCGAAGTCGTATTTCAGTCCGGGAAGCTGTTGCGCCAATCGCGGTAGAATAACATTTTCAAGTTCTGCGGTGACTTCCTGTCCGGTGATCGAGACATTGTCGACGTTAGAGGTGATGGCGACGATGCGGCGGCCATTGCGCCGTTTGATCATCGAGGGGCTGAGGCCTTCACTCAAGTCGGCCACGGCGCCCAGCGGGATAAATCCCCCGGGGACTTGCACCCGGTAGTCCAACAGATCAGCGATAGAGTCTCGCTGGTCGCGCGGCAGGCGGACATAGACTCGGACTTCTTCCCGGCCGCGTTGAACACGCAGAGATTCGGCGCCGAAGAACGCGGCGCGCACTTGTTGCGCCAGGCTGTCCAAGGTCAAGCCATAGACTCGGGCTTGGGGTTTAAGCCGCACTTCGATTTCCCGTTTGCCTTCGTCCATGTCATTGCGCACATCGAATACCCCGGCGATCAGGTTCAGTTGCTCTTCAATCGACGCCACAGCGCGGGCCAAGGTCGTATCCGAGTCCGCGGAAATTTCGACTTGGACCGGTTCTCCGAGGTTGAACAATTGCGAGGAGAAAAACAGGCGGCGAATGCCAGGGGGCGTGCCCACGGACTCACGCCAACGGTTCTGGAAATCCTGCGCCGGGAACGGCCGCAGTTCCGGATCGAGCAGTTCTAAAACGACGGAGGCTTTGTTTGCGTCGGGCAAGATGCTGACTCCCCCAAATGGGGGCGCGGCAAAATCCTGGCTTCCGACCAGGGCGTAGATTGCGGTCACTAGGGGCGGACTGTCTTCCGGCATGCGGCTCTGGAATTCCTGTTCGACCTCCCGGCCGATTTTTAAAATGTGCTCCGCCATGGCTTCGGTTTGCGCCAACGGCGTGCCCGGTTTCAGTTCCAGGGAGGCGGTAACGTAGCGTCCTTCGACCACGGGGAAGAACTGAACTTTGACATAGCCCCCGGCCACGAAGCCGACCGAGACC
>JAQCKY010000614.1 GCA_027592155.1 Pseudomonadota bacterium | reverse complement strand
ACATGCAGAAATTCTCCGGCCCCGCCGGGAACTGCCGAGGCCTATCGTTTTCCGGATCGGTAATCAATCGAACGCCGCAGGAGTACTCGAAGGTCATCCCCTCAGGGCCGTCGAAATAGAGAAACATCGCCGTCGATGTCGGATGACGGCCGGGCCCAAAGGTAATGTGAACCTGCTTTTCGGTCAGAAAATAATAGGAGCGCATGATGTCGTCGATGCTCTCAACCTGGTGGTTGATATGCTGAACCCCGGGACGGTCCGAGGGGAATAACGCGAAGCGATGATGCACTTCATCGAAGGTGAGGAGCCCGCACTCTCCGAGCCAATCGCTGGCGCGGATGTTAAAATGAGTAGTCCAGAAAATCTCATCGCGGGCGGGGTCCGAGGTTCTTAGCCCGATATGACTGAACCCCGTGATACCGGCGTCGCGGCTTGGAAAATAACGGTCCCGCGCATGATAGGGCCGCACGACCAGATCGAAACTGTTCCCAGTCGGGTCCTTGAAATTGATGAAGCTCCGACAACGTCGCTCGGCACATTCGGTATCGGTTCCGGTGTACACATCAATGCCGGCGGATTCTAACGCCACAACCGCCGCATCCAAGCTGGCCTGATCCCTCAGTTCCACGCCCACCGTATGGTCATCCAGTGAACCATCGAAATAAGCCAAGGTATGGTCTTTATGGTCAGAGCGGAGATACACCGTATTGCCGTCCCGTCGCCCCACTTCGAGCCCCAGGACGTCCGTCGCATAATTTACCGCGCCATCGATGTCCTGCGTCCCAAGGCGGACATATTGAAGATTTATCAATTCAATCATCGGTTTTCTCCTCAACTGCGGCGCTCACCGGATTTTTGACCGGACTTTAAGAGTGTCGATTTCGGCGAAGAATGTCTAGCAACCACAGCACCGGGAACCATAGACTGGCGCTTATACTTCACCCGACCAAGGTTCGCTTTTGCAACATCGTCTGCGTCTCTACTCCGGCCTCATTTTACTGCTCTATGTGATCGGGCATATCGGCAATCTGAGCTTAGGCTTGGTATCGGTCGAGCTGATGAATGCCGGGCAGATCTTAACCCTCGATCCCTGGCGGACACCGCCCGGCGCCATCCTCCTGTACGGCGCTTTATTGATCCATGCGGGCAACGCCTTATGGAGCCTCTTCAAGCGCAACAGCCTTAGACTCAAACTATGGGAAGCGGCTCAATTGTTGCTGGGTCTGACGATCCCAATCCTCCTGGCCTCCCACGCCATCGGAACCCGGGGGGTCATGCAGGCCTGGAATGCCGATCCGAGCTATTTTTCACAGCTCGCCGTATTTTGGGTGTTCAGTCCGGCAACCGGCATGGCGCAGACAGCTGGCCTCATCGTGGCATGGCTGCACGCCTGTGTGGGTGTTCACGCCTGGCTTAAACAAAAGCCGTTTTATCACAATGTCAAAACCTACGTTGGTGCCGGCGCGGTCATCCTTCCCACTGCGGCGTTATCGGGTTTTGTCGCGACCGGTATCCGTGTTCGGACCCTAGCGGAAGATCCGGCTTGGGTTCCCGCAATGCTCACGGAGGCGAGACTAAATCCCGAGATATCCGGTTGGGTGGGGGAGAGTCGAGATTCATTTTGGCTGATCTGGCTGGGGTTGATCGCGCTTGTTTTGGTCTTGCGCTGGCTTCGCATCTGGATCGCCAAGCGTCGTCAGGCCGGCCAGATCTATTACCGCACGATGGCCGGTACCAAGATGATCGAACACCGGCCCGGCTGGACTCTTCTGGAGGCGTTCAAGCTCGCCGGAATATCTCACCCCTCGGTATGTGGCGGGCGCGGCCGTTGCTCAACCTGTCGGGTCAAAGTCACCGGGGGGTTGGACACACTTGATCT
Source organism: Pseudomonadota bacterium (assembly GCA_027592155.1). Classification (GTDB taxonomy): domain Bacteria; phylum Pseudomonadota; class Alphaproteobacteria; order Rhodospirillales; family UBA2165; genus JAQCKY01. Next base: position 642 of record JAQCKY010000614.1, on the reverse strand, counting down.
GCCCTCACCGCTTGAAAAACTCGTCCTCTCCCGCATCGATGCGCCCGATGATGTGCGCTTGGCCTGTCAGGTACGATCTGCCGAATTCTTGTCGGTAACGCCGCTGTTGCCGCCGACCGCCTCGGCAGCCGACGGTTTCCAGAAAGTCGATAATGTCCAAGGGCACGAACATAAAATCGTCATTCTGTTTATCGACATCCGAGAATCCACCAAGCTCGCGGAACAGAAATTACCCTTCGACGTGGTGTTTATCCTCAACCAATTTTTCGCGGAAATGAGCGGCGCCTTGCAAGAAACCAATGGCCATTACGCACAATTTAACGGTGACGGCCTTATGGCTCTCTACGGCCTGGAAGGTGATTTTGAAGCCGCATGTCGCGATGCTCTCCGGGGAGCGGCAGTCATGTTCGAGCGCCTGGATGCCTTAAACCACAAGCTCGCCGAAGAACTTCCTCAACCGCTGCGGATGGGCATCGGCATCCACAGCGGCGAGGCCATCGTTGGGAAAATGGGCCCGCCCGAAACCCCGATTTTATCCGCTTTGGGCGATAACGTGAATATTGCCGCGCGGCTTGAAGCAAGCACCAAAGAGTTCGGCGTGTCGTTGGTTGTCTCAGCCGAGACCTTTAAGATGTCCGGTGC
>JAQCKY010000613.1 GCA_027592155.1 Pseudomonadota bacterium | reverse complement strand
TGGTGCGAGCTTACGGGGACCGGCCATGATGAGTTCCTGTGTCTATCCTTTTCAGAATATCAACACACTCACCCCCGCTACGACAAGCACCCCCTGCGCCGCGCGCTCGAACCAACGGGCCGGAAGCAGCGCAAAAACCCGCTCGCCGACGCCGGCGCCGACCATATAGAGGCTCGACACGATCAGCGCCCGGAGCAAGGTCGTGCCGGTGATCGCACCGCCGATCCCGAGGGCCAGCATCATCGGCACGACCGCCGCTGCCACAGCGACAACGATACTCGCCCGCTGGATCTCCGGCGGCTCGGGTGCCGAAAGGAAATACATCACCAGGGGCGGGCCGGAAAAACTCGTATAGCCGCCGAGCACGCCGGAAAACGCTCCGACAAAGGCGCCGGCGAATGTCCCGCGCGGTCCCCGGTAGCGCCATCCGAACATCAAAATGATGGCGAAAACGATGACCACAACGCCGATGATCTGGCGCGACAGTCCGGGATCAATGGTCAGGAGCAATGCAGTACCCAACGGAGTCGCAATCAGCACGGTAATGGCAATCGGCGCCATTTCCCGCCAACGGGCGATCTTCATGGCGCGGGGAAACAGCCTGATCGAGCCCATCACCGTCGAGATGGCCACCAACGCGACCGCCTCGACCGGGCCGAACAGGATTGCCAATAACGGTGCCAACACCAGCGCGCCGCCGAACCCGGTATAGCCATGGATGAAACCACTGAGAATTCCGAATAGACCGGCAATCGCCAAGTCGACCACCAGCACCTCTGCGAGCAAATCTCCCATGGGCGATAGCTTAGACGGCAGGGATCAGGGCTCCAAGGCTGCATAATCGTGGGCAAGAAATGACAATTCGGTTGCGCGACGGTGTCAGGTGCGCAGAATCCATGGATGGATCAAAATGCGCCAGACGGTCAGGCAAAAACAATCCCCACTCGCGAGGAATTGCTGGATCGCGCCCGCGCGCTCGTGCCGACCCTGAAAGAACGCGCCGCGGAATGCGAGGCCCTGCGACGCCTGCCCGATAGCACTCTTCAGGATTTCCACGCCGCCGGTTTCTACAATATCAGCAAACCGAAACGCTATGGCGGTTATGAATTGGGGTATGACGTCATCTGCGAAGTCGTCATGGAACTCGCCAAAGGCTGCGGCTCATCGGCCTGGAATTGCGGTGTCGTGACCGAACACAACGTCGCCGTGGCCAATTCGACCGCCGAGCTTTTGGATGAAATCTGGGGCGAAAATTCCAATGCGCTCATTGCCTCGGGCAACAATCCGACCGCTGTCGCAGTTCCGGTCGACGGAGGCTATCGTCTCAGCACACAGATCAGCTTTTCCTCCGCCTGTGATCACTGCGACTGGTGGATGCTCGGCGCCAATCTGGAAGGGACAGACAAACGCATCGGCGTCACGGTCGCCAAAAAGGACGTCGAGATCATCGATAATTGGAATGTCGTCGGTTTGGCCGGAACCGGCAGCAAGGACGTCCGGATTAACGACGCCTTTATCCCCTATCACCGGGTGCGGGGCGCCGATCATTCTCCGCCCTTCGGCGGTGTCGACGCCGGCGTTGAAAACCCCGCCAATTATCTGATCACTCAACTGACCACCAAACCCTACGCGCTGACATCGGTCGCCGTTGGGCTGGCTTTGGGGACAATCGACGATTTCACCGCTGAGATGAAAGAACGCGCCTCCCGCTTCGGCGCCAGGATCGCGGAGTTTCAGAGCCTGCAATTACGGATCGCGGAATCGGCCGCCGAAGCCCATGCCGCCAAAACCGTTTTACTGTCCAACATGCGGGAATCCCCCGATCTGGTAAGCGACGGCAGCGAACTGCCGTTCGATATCAGCCGCCGCAATTGGCGGGATATGGCTTGGGCGGCCAAGACCAGCGCGGCATCGGTTGCCCGTCTCATGTATGCGGCGGGGGCCAACGGCTTGTTCCTCGCCAACCACATCCAACGCAATTTCCGAGACGTCCACGCGGTCGGCGCCCAAATCCTGCAATCATGGGATGTCGCAGGGACCGAGTATGGCCGCATGCAGCTCGGCCTCGAGCCGGGCTGGCCGGTCACGGTCATCCAATAGGTGGCCGGTTTAGGGTCCCATTTCGGCGGTATCAGCCGGGCACTTTCGAACCGGGATTACCGGGTCTATTGGTCCGGTCAGGTATTGTCCGTGCAGGGGGTGTGGATCAATCGGGTTGCGGGCGGCCTGTTGATTTTGGAACTCACCGGCTCTTACACCTGGCTCGGCACCATCGGGTTCCTACACCTAATTCCGATTTTTCTGTTTGGACCGCTGGGCGGTGCCCTGGCCGACAGATTCGGTCACCGCCGCATGGCCATGATATCGATGAGTATCGGTGGGGCATTGGTATTCCTGCTGACATATTTGACGTTTATCGGACAGATGACGGCGGTTACCCTAGCGGTTCTGACCGGCATTATCGGCGTTGCAACCGCCTTCGAATTTCCGGCGCGCCAAGCCTTTATCCCCCGGCTGGTTCG
>JAQCKY010000612.1 GCA_027592155.1 Pseudomonadota bacterium | reverse complement strand
ACCGCTGGGACTGGGAGCAGATCAGCGAAAATCCCTTTTGGTGCCCGGATGCGGAGACGGTTCCGGTATGGGAAGAGTTTCTCGACGGCGTGCGAAAGGCCGGGTCTTCAACAGGCGCCGTCATCGAAATTGTCGCGACCGGCGTGCCTGTCGGATTGGGCGATCCCGTCTACGACAAGTTGGATGCCGATATCGCCAAGGGTCTGATGAGCATCAATGCCGTCAAAAGTGTCGAGATCGGCGCAGGCCTCGCCGCGGCCGGTTTTAGCGGCGAGGAGAATGCCGACGAGATGCGGATGGACGGCAATCGCATCGTTTTCACCTCCAACAACGCCGGCGGCATCTTGGGCGGCATATCTACCGGTCAGGACGTGATTGCCCGGTTTGCCGTTAAACCAACGAGTTCCATTACGTCCGTGCGTAAGACGGTCACCAAAACCGGCGAGCAGGCCGAGGTTTCGACAAAGGGCCGACATGACCCTTGTGTCGGCATTCGGGCAGTCCCGGTCGGCGAGGCGATGATGGCTTGCGTGCTCGCCGATCACCTTTTGCTGCACCGTGCCCAGTGCGGATAAGGCGCGGATAAAATCATGCCACAGCCAGATCATATCGTCCGGATACCGCTGCCCGATGACGCGGCGCTGGACGAGGATACAAAGAAATATTTCGCGATCTGTGAAGAGAAACTGGGGCTCGTCCCAAATGTGCTCCGTGCCTATACGGGGAACATCGAGAAGTTTCGAAATTTCACCGCCTTCTACAATACCCTGATGATCGACGAGAAAGCCTGCCGGCTTTCAAAGCTGGAGCGGGAGATGATTGCGGTGGTCGTTTCCTCGGCCAATCGTTGTTATTACTGTCTGGTCGCTCATGGTCAGGCGATTCGCCAACTCTCGGGGGATCCTCAGCTTGGCGAAATGATGGTGATGAACTACCGGGTGGCGGAATTAGACAGGCGCCAACGAGCAATGCTGGATTTCGCCTGGAAGTTGACCAAGACGCCCCACGAGATCGCAGAGGAGGACCGCCAGGCGCTGCGCGATGTGGGCTTCGAAGAGCAGGATATTTTCGATATTTGCGATACGGCGGCGTTTTTTAACTATACCAATCGCATGGCCCATGGCCTCGATATGATGCCGAATGCTGAATATCACGGGATGGATCGCTAGATCGGATCATGGTTAGTCGGCATCGCAAAAGCGATTCCGACTAACCGTGACCTGCTCTAGGGTGCGCTGAACCGGGCGACAACCAGAAACTCAATATTTCCTTCCGGCCCCTTGATCGGACTTTCGGTCAGCCCAACCACCGTCCACCCCGCCCGATCAGCAATCCAGGCGGTGATGCGATCACAGACTTCCTGGTGGAGCGCCGGATCCCGAACAACCCCTTTTTTTCCGACACGATCCTTACCAACCTCAAACTGCGGTTTGATGAGAGCGGCCAAGACACAGCCTTCGGCGGCCAGCGCCAGGGACGCCGGCAGAATTGTCTCAAGGCCGATGAAACTGGTATCGACGGTGATCAGATCGACGGGATCGGTGATGACGTCACGGGTCAGGTAGCGGGCGTTCGTTTGTTCAAGGAGGACCACCCGGTGATCCTGGCGCAGCTTCCAGGCCAGTTGACCCCGTCCGACGTCAACGGCAAAAACCTTCGCCGCGCCGCGGGTCAGAAGAACATCGGTAAAACCGCCGGTCGACGCACCAATGTCGAGGCCGATCTTGCCGGTCACATCGATCTCAAATTCTGTCAGGGCTTGTTCGAGCTTGAGGCCGCCCCGCGATACCCACGGATGGTCCTTGCCGCGTACCTCCAGAGGAATGTCTTCACGGACCTGCTGGCCTGCCTTGTCGAGGCGCTGCTCACCGCTAAATACATTTCCGGCCAGGATGATCGCTTGGGCGCGACTACGGCTTTCCACCAACCCACGCTCGACAAGAAGCTGATCGAGGCGGCCCTTTTTTGCAGGTTTGGCCCTTGATTGCGGTTGCTCAGGCACCGCGTCAGCCGGCGATTTTGCTAGGCTCTCGCCGGCTGCATGTTCTCAACGATCTGATCTTCGCCAAGGGCCATCAACACGGTTGCGACGATGTTGGGCGTTGTCATGCCCGCCAACTCATATTGCTTTTCGGGTTTTTCGTGATCGAAAAACTGATCCGGGAACGTCATCGGCCGAAACTTCAGCCCCTTGTCGAAGGCACCTTCGGTCGCGAGAAACTGCATGACATGAGACGCAAATCCGCCAACCGCACCTTCTTCGATGGTTACCAGAACTTCGTGCTCCGCCGCCAGGCGCCGGATCAAATCTTCGTCCAGGGGTTTGGCGAAACGGGCATCAGCCACAGTCGTCGAGAACCCTCGTCCCCCCAATTCATCGGCCGCCTTCAGAGAGGCTTCCAAGCGCGTACCAAAGCTTAATATCGCAACGGTTGTGCCTTCCCGGATGATCCGGCCTTTGCCGATTTCAAGCGGCACGCCGAATTCCGGCATATCGACGCCGACACCTTCGCCACGGGGATAG
>JAQCKY010000611.1 GCA_027592155.1 Pseudomonadota bacterium | reverse complement strand
GAAATCCGGTTTCAGGCTTTCAGCTTATAGCCGGACTTGAACATCCAATGGCAAAGGAGCCAGAGAAGCGCGTTGGCCGCTGCCAGAACGATAATCCCCACGACAAGCGAACCGTCGGCGTGACCGATGAAGCCGTATCGGAATCCGTCGATCATATAGAAGAACGGATTCAAGTGGGCGACGATGCGGAAGGTCTCGGGCAGGCGTTCGATCGAATAGAAGGTTCCGGACAGGAATGCCAGCGGCGTGACCAGAAAGTTGGTTACGGCGGCAATGTGGTCGAATTTTTCCGACCAGATGCCGCCCGCGACCCCCAGCAGCGATAGAAGCATCGATGCCGCGATGAGATGGTAAATAATGAATCCAATGCTATGGATATTGATCGGGACGAAAGGGGTCATTGCCACCGCAACGACGATGCCGACGGCGATGCCGCGCGTCGCGCCGCCGAAGGCCATGGCGAACGTCAGTTCGTGGGCATTCAAAGGCGGCATCAAGGTATCGACGATGTTGCCTTGAACTTTCGAGATGACGATCGAGGACGATGTATTGGCAAAGGCATTCTGGGCGACCGCCATCATGATCAGGCCGGGGGCCAGGAATTCGATGAATGGCACGCCGCCGATGGCTTGCCGCATGTCTCCCAAAGCTAAGGCGAAAACCGCGAGAAACAACAGGGTCGTCACCGCTGGGGCAACCAAGGTCTGGCTGTAGACCTTGATGAACCGGCGAACCTCGCGCATGTAAAGCGTCCAGAGCCCGATCCAATTGACGTTGTCGGCGGCGGTCATTCTGCGTCCCTTTGTTCCTTCCGCCGGACCACGCTCGGATTCGGCGACGTCGGCGGCTAAGCGTACCTAACATATATAGTGTGATCGCCTCGGCTCGGACAACGCGATACGGTTGGCGGGTGCGGATGACCAAGGCACAATATCCTTCCCTCCGTCGGAGATTTGCCCATGAGTGTCACGATCTATCACAATCCCCGTTGCTCTAAATCCCGCGCCACCCTGGCGATCATCGAGGAAAAGGGAATCAAGCCGAAGATCGTCGAGTATCTGGTCAATCCACCCAGCGCCGCGGAATTGAAACGCGTGCTGAAAATGCTCGGGCTCCGTCCAGTTGAAATCCTGCGCGGGAAGGAGGCCCAGGAGGCTGGGATCGATCCCGCGCAGTTCGACGACGACCGTTTGATCCAAAAAATGGTCGAAATGCCGATCGTGATCGAGCGGCCGATCGTGGTTTCCGGTGCCAAGGCCCGACTCGGCCGTCCGCCTGAACGGATTTTGGAAATCCTTTAGTCCGTGAATGCTCCGAGAACGGGTTAGGACGTCTAACCAAAGCAAAATAGGGGTATCTATCTACCTGTATTGGCTCATTGATTGAGACAACAGTCATTATTACGTTCTATGTGATACTTATAGATTAAATCATCAAACTTTTGGCTATAATGCTACCTAGGCACGATTCGAACGCCAAGGGGGTGGCGGTCGTGCCGACGAACCAGAAAAGTCATTTTTGTGCTCATAACGCCGCGTCCCAACGCGGCCGAATAGGGGGACTTAAGCGGCACCGCTTAAGAAAACTGATCCATGAAAATTCTTATCGCCGATCCGATTTCCGTCGTTCGTGCCGGACTGCGCCAAGTGTTGCGCGATCTCGATCCCAACGTCTCCATCGTCGAGGCCAACGATTTTATCCTGGCCGCGCAATCGACCACTCCGGATTTCGATCTTGTCGTGATCGATCTCGCCATGCCCGGCATGGACGGGGTCGCCGGCATTCGTGCCTTGAATGCGCGCGCGCCCTCGACGCCGGTCGTGGTGTTCTCCGCCGCCGACGATCCCCGGACCATGATCGCGGCGATCGAAGCCGGCGCGAGAGGATACGTGCCGAAAGCCACGCCCAATGCGATTCTCGTAGCGGCGCTTCGGCTTGCCCTCGCGGGCGGGGTCTATTTGCCGCCGGTCGCATCGCTGAGTCGGCGTCCCGAGCCCGATGCGATTGCGGTCGGCGCACTTGCCAATCTCTCGCGGCGTCAGCGCGAAATTCTCGCGCTTGTGTCCGAAGGCATGTCGAATCAATCCATCGGCGACCGGCTCGAACTGACGCTCAGCACCGTGAAGGCCCATGTGACGGCCATCCTGAAGATACTCGGCGTCGAAAATCGCACCCAGGCGGTATTGCTGGCGAAGCGCGCGGGCGGGGACACGGCCGGCGCGTTTGCAAGCGCGCCGATTCGCGGCCCGGATCGCGAACTGATCGCGCGACTGAATCAGGAATTGCGCGGTCCGCTTAATGCCATCATCGGGTTTGCGGACATTATCGGCGATGAACTTTATGGCCCGATAGGCACGCAGAAATATGTCGAGTGTTCACGCAATATCGGCGCCGCCGGCCGACAGCTTTTGGCGGCGATTGTGGCCGCTGCGGAAACCGAGCGTGATTCCACGGCGATGAACGCCATCGAGGAGAAGGAAATCGACGTCGCAACCGTCATTCAATCGACCGCCCACACGATCAAGCA
>JAQCKY010000610.1 GCA_027592155.1 Pseudomonadota bacterium | reverse complement strand
CCCATAACCCGTTCTCATCGAACATCCATTGCATGGTCGCGCGGCCGTGGGCGAACAATGCGTCGTGATCGGGGGATCGGAAAAATACGTTGATGTTAAAGCTAAGCGATTGGTCGCCGGTGAGATCGATGTGCAAAGCATCACGAATACCGCTTTCCGCCCCGTCACAGGCTACAAGATGCCCGGCTCGAACGGTCTCGCTCTCGCCGGTGATTTGATCTTCAAGCTCTACCGTGACACCGCTCTCATCCTGAACGACCGATGTGCAGAGAGTCTGATACCGCACCTCTACGGAGGGTGATGCCAAGACGTGATCCCGCAAAATCGCGTCGAACCAGAGTTGCGAACATCGTTGCAGCGCCTCTGGTGAATATACTGTTTTGACCTCACCCCGGGACGGAAACTCATAACCGGCAAACAGGTACCCCGCCGTCGTATGGCAGAACTTGATATTACGGGGAAAATCTTCGGCAATGCTTTGCTGTCGGACCTTTCCCGATAAACCCCAGCGGCGGCAGAATTCGACCGTGCGCGCACTCACCTGGTTCATCTTCGGATGACCGATCGAGCCATCTCTGCGCTCGACCAACAAACAGGGAACACCCCGCCAACCGAGCTCGGAAGCGAGCGCCAGACCGACCGGGCCGCCGCCAACAATCACCACCGGAATGACGCCATTTCCCGCGTTTTCCATTGAATTGCTCAAACCCCGCCGCCCCCCTATGCTGCACTAAATTACCACGCGCAAATGTCCAATTAAATCCGCAAGGTTGCAAGGGAACTGGCCAAATGCCAATAGCCGAAGGAATGGGAAATGACAGATAAGCCAAAGGTTGCCTGGATTGGTCTTGGGAAGATGGGGGAACACATGGCGGGTCACCTGCTATCCGCAGGATTCCCGGTCACCGTCTATAACCGAACGGTTGAAAAGGCTGCCCCGCTCGTCGAAAAGGGCGCCACGGCCGCTGATTCCATCGCTGCTGCCGCGGATGGCGCAGACGTTATTATTTCAATGATTTCGGACGACAATGCTTTGCGGGCGGTGGCGTCGACCACCGACGGCGTCCTCTCCGCGGCTGCCCCGGGATCCATCTATATCGACATGAGCACGGTTTCCCCCGAAGCATCGGCGGAAATCGCGTCGAATGCGGATAAAGCCGGCGTCGCCTATCTGCGGGCGCCGGTTAACGGGACCGTTGTCCAGGCCGAGAGCGGCGCACTTATCATCTTGGTGTCGGGTCCGAGAGCGACCTTTGACACCTGCACGCCGGTTTTCGAGGCGATGGGCTCCAAGCTGTTCTATTTCGGTGACGCCGAGCAGGCCCGGTCTATGAAGCTTGCGATCAATATGATGGTCGGCATTACAGCATCAATGTTTAGTGAAGCCGTCGTTTTTGCAAAAGCAGCGGGACTTGACTGGGATCAGGCGATTGACGTGATCGGCCAGAGCGCTGTCGGATCGCCCTACACCAACTTCCGTGGACCGGCACTAAAGGCGATGGATTTCACGCCGACATTCTCCACCAAACAAATCGCCAAGGATTTCGATCTGGCCCTCGCCACGGCAGAGACGACGGGTGCCCCCATGCCTCTTACGTCCCTGGTCCGGCAATTTTGGTCAGACATGATCGACACCGGAAAGGGCGACCTGGATTTCCTCTCCTATGCTCAGCACTTGGATGAGCAGCGATCGAAGTAACCATGTGAAGCCCCGATTACTCGGCGTCGATAATTTTATAGTCCCGCATACGCTGCACGAAGGTACCGACCATCCGGTAGAGCACTGGGTCATATTTCTCAAGCCGGTCTATCCTCAGCTTCAGCTCTACCATGGGAATGACGGTGAGAAGTGTATCTTCCACCGCGCGCGCCGACGCCATTCGCGGTTCCGCATCGAGCATCGCCATTTCGCCGATGATACTGCCTGGCCCTGCCTTCGCGATGGTGACAAATTTTTCGCCGGAATCACGCAATAATTCTATTTGGCCGGATACAACAAGATATGCGGCATCGCCGACATCGCCTTCGCGAAAAAGATAGTCACCGGCATCGAGCGACAGCTGCTCAAGCGGCCCGTCGGAAAACTCCAGCTCGCTCGATAAATCAACCGGTTCGGCTGCGTTTGTGTCGTCCGGAACAGCGGCTTTCTTCTGGGCGGGCATGGGCTCCGGACCAGCCTTAATAGTTTCCGCAGCACGGGGCTGTCCGACACGTATCTCATCATAGTGAACCAAGAGTTCGTAGATTCTGCGGGCGAACCGGCGGCGCCATTGATCCGGTAACGCCGTGGATAACAGGCGGTCCCGGATACCTGCAGCCGCCTCGATGATCTTGATCTGCTCGGCGCCAGCCTCAACCAAGTCCTCTGCCGACGTCATACCGTCGACGATTTCGGCCATGCCTTGAACAATGTAAGATTCCGTCTCCGCACCAAAAGGCGTACCGCATAAATCCAGCAAGTAACCGAACTTGAGCGCCTTGGTCGGCAGCATGGCAATAACATCGGCGACCGCCTTCTTGGAGCTCTCGTCTTCACCATC
>JAQCKY010000609.1 GCA_027592155.1 Pseudomonadota bacterium | reverse complement strand
TCATCATGGCGAGTTTTGTTTTCGCCACCACGGCATTGGCCGCGGAGAATACGCCGCGCACTTTGACGGTCCAAGGTATGGGCTCGGTCTCCGCGCCGCCGGATTTCGCGGTGGTCCGATCGGGTGTCGTCACAAACGCCGAGACCCCCTCAGAAGCTATTACCGCGAACAGCGTGGAGGTCAGCAAGATGATGGCGACGCTCCGGCAATTCGGAATTGAAGACAAGGACCTTCAAACATCGAACTTTCAACTTAACCCTCAATATGACAGGCGCGGCGACAATCGCAGAACTCCCCTGCTCGTCGGCTACCAAGTCACCAATCAGGTCACGGTCCGGCTGAGAGACATCGGCAAGCTCGGCGGCCTTTTGGATCAGTTGGTGAGAAGCGGCGCCAACCAATTGGGCGGAATCAGTTTTTCCGTGGCCAACCCCGAGGCACTTCTGAACGGTGCCCGGAAGCGTGCCGTCGCGGATGCCAAAGCCCAGGCGAAATTATTCGCGACCGAACTCGGTGTCGAAGTTGGCAAAGTGTTGCGGATCTCGGAACCCAGCATCTCCCAGCCGGGACCGGTTCGGTTCCGCGCCCTCGAATCCAGCGCGTCGAGGGATGTGCCGATCGCGCCCGGAGAGAGCACGATCAGCGCACGGATCGCCGTCGTCTTCGAGATCGAATAGCCAAAGAGGCGACTATTTGCCTTCGTAATAGTCGGTGACCAGCCGGTCCAGCAGCCGAACGCCGAATGCGGTGCCGCCCTTGGGCACCGTCGGCGCATCGGTTTTGGACCATGTCACGCCGGCGATATCCATATGCGCCCAAGGTGTTTTGTCGACGAACCGCTGCAGGAACTGCGCGGCGGTGATGCTGCCTGCCCCGCGGCCCCCGATGTTCTGCATATCGGCGATCTCGGAGTTGATCATCTTGTCGTAGTCTTCGTGCAACGGCATCCGCCACATAAGCTCGTCTACCGCCTTGCCGGCCTCGGCGATGCGTTCGGCCAACGTGTCATTGTTCGAAAACAACCCGGCATGTCGGCTGCCCAGCGACACAATGATCGCACCGGTAAGGGTGGCGAGATTGATCATAAATTTGGGCTTGAAACGCTCCTTGCAATACCAAAGGGCATCGGCCAGCACGAGGCGGCCTTCGGCATCCGTGTTGATCACCTCAATGGTCTGACCGGACATCGAGGTCACCACGTCGCCGGGCCGTTGCGCGGTGGATGAGGGCATGTTCTCAACCAACCCGACCACGCCGACGGCGTTGACCTTCGCCTTACGGCCGGCCAGCGCTTTCATCAATCCGATCACCACGGCAGAGCCGCCCATATCCCACTTCATGTCTTCCATGCCGGAAGCCGGCTTGATGGAAATACCGCCTGTGTCGAAGGTGACACCCTTGCCGACAAAGGCGATGGGCAAGTCGGATTTCGACTTCGTCTGCTTGCCGCCCTTCCATTCCATGACCACGAGTTTGGATTCCCGCGCGCTGCCCTGACCGACGCCCAACAGCGAGCCCATGCCGAGCTTCTTCATCTGCGCTTCGCCAAGCACCTGAACCTTCACGCCGAGCTTTGCCAGCGATTTGGCTTCGTTGGCGAGGGTCTCGGGGTAGATAATGTTTGCCGGCTCTGAAACGAGGTCGCGGGTGAAGAAAACACCATCCGCAATCTGGTCCAAGGTCTTGTAGGCTTTGCGCGCATTCGCATCGCCGGCGCAATGAATCGTAACCGATTTGATGGACGGTTTGGCGTCCTCTTTTTCCTTCGTCCGGTATTTGTCGAACCGGTAGGAGCGGAGTCTCACGCCGAAGGCAATTTGCGCCGCGATATTGGGGACGCTCAACTTTGAGTCCGGGATCGTGTCCAATGCAAGCGCCGCCTTTCCACTCTTGGCGCGCCGGACGTTAGTGAAAATCGTACCACCTAGATTCTGCATCGCCAGGTCATCGATGTCGTCGGCAGCCTTGCCCAGACCGACAATCAAGACACGGTCAAGTCGGGTCTCGGCGGGGGCCAGCACGTCCAACGTTTGCCCCTTGGAGCCGTCGAAACGATTTCCCCGCATCGCACGTGTCAGAATACCGCCGGTTTTTTCGTCAAGTTTCTTTCCGGTTGCCAGCAGCGTGGGCCCTTTAACCGCGAAGACCACGACCACGCCGGTTCCGGGAAGGCCCGGCTTTGCAAATGTTGGTTTCATCAATGCCTCTTTTGACTGTCTGATTTCTGGAATACAGATGGATAAGTGCTTTGCCCGGAACTCTAGCGTTCAATTCAACAATTGAAAGAAGAAGTTTCTAACGCTTTAGCGAGCCGCCCCCTCGCCGTCCGGAACTTCTGCCGTTACGTCTTTGCGTCGATACCCGCTCTTGAGCCAAAGGATCGCGGCGGGAATGCTGGCGACCAATATCGCGACACCGAGCACGAGCGATAGGATCACCGCGCTCTGTTCATCGACGCCGACAAAACCGAGCGCAAACTGCATCGCCGCTTCGCGCACGCCCCATCCGGCAACCGAGATCGGGATGGTCGTAATCAACATCAC
>JAQCKY010000608.1 GCA_027592155.1 Pseudomonadota bacterium | reverse complement strand
CAGCCCCTTCTCTTCATAAAACCGCAAAGTTGACGCGGGCAGCCTGGAGCGCGCCGAAACTTCGCCAATATCCATTGCCGCGCCGTTTATCATTTTTCTTGACCTCAAGTTGACTTGAGCTTGTCGCCTATTCGCAATCGAGCATACGCACAATGAAGACGGGTGTGAAAATGGACGCGGAATTCTGGCATCAACGCTGGCAAAACAACGAAATTGGGTTCCATGAGAACGAGGCCAACTCCTTGCTGGTCGATTATTTTTCCGCGCTTTCCCTGGAGAAGGGCAGTCGGCTGTTTCTTCCGTTGTGCGGAAGAACGCTGGATATTGCCTGGTTGATTTCCCAAGGCTATCGCGTTGCCGGGGCCGAGTTGAGCGCGACGGCCGTCCGGCAGTTGTTCATTGAGCTCGGTATGAAACCGGAAGTTTCCGAACTCGGCAGCCTTGTGCGGTATAGCGGAAACGGGATCGATATCTTTGTCGGCAATGTCTTTGATCTTTCCGGCAGCGTTCTTGGTCCGGTCGATGCAATCTACGACAGGGCGGCTTTGGTAGCTCTGCCTGAAGAGATGCGCCAACGGCATTGTCAGACTAAAATATTAGCGATTTCTATGATCGCCTTAAGGTTGTAGAAAGTCACCAGTTTCTGAGGGTTGCAGGGGCTGCGGTGAACCGCAATTTCAACCTGATTGGCGTTAGTCTGACATTGCCCACGATTATGTTCGGGCGGAGACGTATGCGAAGGCCAAGCGGCGCGGCATCTGGGCTAGTGAGTTCGTGATGCCGTGGGAGTGGCGGCGAGAGCGGTATTGACTTCCGCTATGCGCCGGTTACCGGACGCTTCGGACGGACCCTCTGATGGTCTGCTTTTGACCGAGGCTGTTGAAGAACTCGGTTGAGATCGAATTTGTGTCGTGATTCTCTGGCGCTGACGCTGTCAGTGACGGAGATCGAACGATGATGGGTGAACAACCGGGACGTCAGGGTCGTCTGTTTTATGACATCTGTCTTGAGGATCGTGTTCCTGCCGACCACCTGCTACGCCAGATCGACCGCGTTCTGGACCTGAGCTGGCTTCGCTCGGAGCTCGCCCCTTATTACAGCCACACGGGCTGTCCCTCGATCGATCCGGAGGTGCTAATCCGGATGCTTCTGATCGGCTATTGCTACTCGATCCGCTCGGAGCGGCGTCTGTGCCAGGAGGTCGAGATGAACCTGGCCTACAGATGGTTCTGTGGTCTGGGTCTCGACGACAAGGTCCCCGACCACTCGACCTTCTCGGTGAACCGGCATGGCCGTTCCGCGACAGCGGGGTCCTGCGCCAGGTCTTCGAGAGCGTGGTGCGCGGCTGTATGGGTGAAGGATTGATTGGCGGCGAGGGGTTTGCCGTTGATGCCAGCGTGATCGAGGCGGATGCCAGCCGTTTTGCGCGGGTCGAAGGCGACGAGATCGATTGGACGGAGAAGCAGCGGGCCAGCCGCCCGGTTCGGGAGTATCTGGCGGCGCTTGATGGCGAGGTCTCACCGACCAATCCCGACCGTAAGCCCAAGGCGATGTCGCCCACCGATCCTGCGGCGGCCTGGACGACGCGGGGGCGTCACAAGGTGATGTTCGGCTACAGCCTCAACTATCTCATCGACATGGAGAAGGCGATCATCGTCGATGTCGAGGCGACGCCGACGCGGATCACCAAGGAAGTGGACGCCACCGAGACCATGATCACGCGGACGCAAGAGCGCTTCCAGCTCAAGCCGGATTACATTGCCGGCGATGTGGCCTACGGCACCGCCGAGATGCTCGGCTGGCTGGTCGGCCACGGCATCGATCCACACATCCCGGTATGGGACAAGGGTAAGCGTGACGACGGGACCTTCTCGCGTGAGGACTTCAGATACGACCGGCAAGAGGATCGTTACATCTGTCCAAACGGGAAGGAACTCAAACAGTCCCGGCTGGCTGGCCGGATCGCGAAAGCGAAGCCGCCCAAGGACGGCCTGCTGCGATACCGGGCCAGCAAAGGCGATTGCGACCGGTGTGACTTGAAAATGCGCTGCTGTCCGAAAGAAGGTGCGAGAAAAGTCCTGCGCAGCGTCCATGAAGAGGCCCGAGACCATACACGGGCTCTGATGGAGAGCGAGGCTTACGGGCAATCCAGAGTTCGGCGTAAGAAGATCGAAACCCTGTTCGGTGAAGCCAAGCGCAACCTCGCTCTCACGAGGCTGCGACTCCGAGGCCTGGCTGGCGCAAAAGACGAGTTCCTGTTGACCGCCACCGTGCAGAACCTCAAACGTCTCGCAAAACATTCGACAATACCGCCGCCACGGCCGATATGTGCCTGAGCAATGCGCCTGATACCTAAAACAACGTCTTTAGAACAACAAAACCGCCACGACGTCGTGACCGGGCGGTAACGAAACGTCCGCTCTTACTAAAAGCGGACATAAACGAACCCCGCCTTAATCAGAGATCTTCAACAGCCTCGGCCAATAACGGACATCGCCGGTGCGAGGTCTTGTCAATCGCTGGTCGTTGAAGTGCTAAAGATAGGCGCGTGGGTTTTTACG
>JAQCKY010000607.1 GCA_027592155.1 Pseudomonadota bacterium | reverse complement strand
ATCACCGATATCGGAGTGAACGGCGTAAGCAAAATCGACTGCCGTGGCACCACGGGGCAGAACAATGACATCACCGACCGGCGAAAAACAAAATACTTGGTCAGAGAACATCTCAAGTTTGGTGTGTTCGAGAAAGTCGTCCGGATTTTCCGCGTTCTCAAGAATATTGAGCAACTCCCGCAGCCATCGATACTGTCGGCCCTCTGTGAAGGCGGTGCCCTGTTTGTACTGCCAATGCGCGGCGACGCCGCGTTCCGCCACATCATCCATTTCACGGGTTCGAATTTGAACCTCAATGCGCTGCTGTAGGGGACCAATGACAGCCGTATGGAGGGATTGATAACCGTTCTGGCGCGGTGTCGAGATATAATCATCAAATTGTTCGGGGACGACCGAGTAGGCCTGATGAACAACACCAAGGGCGCGATAGCAATCATCGACGGAATCGACGATGACCCGAAAGGCCATGATGTCGGTCAGCTGCTCGAATCGGATATGCTTTCGTTGGGTCTTTGCCCAGATCGAATAAGGCGATTTTTCCCGACCGTGAATCTGGGTTCGAATTTTAGCCTTCGCGAGTGTCGTTTTGAGAGCTTCAACAATTTGTTCAATCGTATCGCCACCCTGCTCTCTTAGATATTCCAGGCGTGCACAAATTGAATTGCGGGCCTCCGGGTTGAGTTCCGCAAAGGCGAGTTCATCGAGCTCGGTCTTCATCTCATGAAGGCCGATACGCTCTGCTAAGGGGGCATAAATTTCCATCGTCTCAAGCGCGATCGAGCGACGTTTTTCCGGCTTTTCGATGTATTGCAGCGTCCGCATATTATGCAGCCGGTCGGCAAGCTTAACCAAAAGGACGCGAATGTCCTCGGACATCGCAAGGACAAATTTTCGGAAATTTTCCGCCTGTCCGGTACTGTCGGGATGGAGTTCCAACCGGGCCAGTTTGGTGACACCTTGAACCAATTGTGCGATCTGTGAGCCAAACTGCCGCTCTATATCTTCGGCCGTAACCTCGGTGTCTTCGATCGTGTCATGCAGGAGTGCTGTGACGATCGAATCACAGTCGAGTTTGTATTCCGTGAGAATGCCGGCGACTTCAAGAGGGTGAGAAAAATAGGGATCGCCGGATGCCCGCTTCTGCGTGCCGTGGGCGCGCATCGCAAAGACATAGGCGCGGTTGAGCATATCTTCGTTCGCACGGGGATCGTACGCACGTACATTTTCGACAAGCTCAAACTGACGGATCATCGGGTACTCTCGCCGCTATCGCATTGATACAAAATAACGCGGCAGCCACCCTTGGCCAAGCTGGATTACATCAAACAGATTGGTATCTGAGAGAGAAGTTAACCGTGACGAAAAAAAAGACTTATCAGTCGTTTTCGTCAAACCGCCGCGACGCAAAATCTGGATTGCTGCCATCAGCACCATCGTCGTCGGTATCAGCCTCATCCGCGCGGGCTGTTTCCCGAGTTGGTGCTGCGGTCCCACTCATGAACTCCCGAGAGAACTGATCGCCGGCCTCCAAGAGATCCAGCTCCTCCTCATCGGGCTCGTCCATTTCAATGTGACGCTGAAGTCCTTTGACAATGGACTCGCGTATCTCATCGAGTTCCAAATTTTCATCCGCGATTTCACGGAGCGCCACCACAGGGTTCTTGTCATTGTCGCGTTCGACGGAGATTGCGGCCCCGGAGGAAATACTGCGCGCCCGCTGGGCGGCAATCATTACCAGTTCAAACCGGTTCGAAATCTTATCAACGCAATCTTCTACGGTAACGCGAGCCATTTAAATTCTCCGTCGAGGGCACATGCCATTCGAGCTTACCAAAATTGGTCGCCCGGCTCAGTCGCTACTGAGGCTTCAGTGCCGTACAAATAGGGTGCGGAATATATAAGCCGGTGGCGGAAAAACGCAAGCAATTCAAGCGATCCTGGATAATTGTTGCTGATCGGAGATTTCTCGCAATAAGGTCTCCGCCGATTTTCCGCTTTGGGGGTCGCGCCAACTGGGAGCAATATCGGCAAGCGGACGTAACACGAAAGCGCGCTCGTGATATCGTGGATGCGGTATCGTCAGGTTTCCACGGGCAATGGATAACGCGTCATAGGCAATAATATCCAAATCCAGAGTACGCGGCGCGTTGATAAAGCTGCGTTTGCGGCCAAATAAGGCCTCCGTTGCCCTCAAATATTTTAATAAAGCGTGGGGACCGAGGCCGGTTCGAACGATAACGACTGCGTTGACGTAACTGGGCTGAGCCCGCGTGCCGACGGGGTCCGTTTTGTACCAAGGAGAAAGACCGGCGATCCTGATCCCGCTCTGTTCAATATAGGATATTGCGGCCTTACCGACATCCAAGGGGCGGCCAAATTCGCGATGTGGGAGGTTCGAGCCAATACCAATTACAATCACGACGTCCGGTCCCACGCCCTTGTGATTGGCCTGCAGGTACCGCCGGTAGTAATTTTGAGCCGTTCCATTTTGAACAATCCCTCTCCACCAATGTGATTGAGTGGAGAATTAACGGTATAATATTTATTCATTTAAATAGTTA
>JAQCKY010000606.1 GCA_027592155.1 Pseudomonadota bacterium | reverse complement strand
CCCGCACCATGCTGGAATCTCCCTGGTGTGTGGGGATTAAAATTCCCCCCGAAGAACACGCGTATCGAATTTCTGATCATGGGGATGAGCTGTTTTCGTTTTTCACTGAGGTGCGTGCACCGGTCATGACGCACAGTGGATGTCCGAACAGTTTACCGGCGGCGTTTGTGCCTTTTGCGAATAAATATCCCGAAGTGCGATTGTTATTGGCTCATCTGGGAAATGGGGCGGGGGACAATAGTAAAGTCGATCTGCAAGTGCGGGCGATTCAAGCTTCTCAGCATGGGAATGTCTGGGTCGATACCTCCAGTGCCCGCAGTATCCTACCGGGGTTGATCGAGTGGGGGGTTAAAGAGCTTGGAGCCGAGCGGCTTCTCTTTGGCAGTGATACCCCTCTCTACCATGTGGCCCTCCAGCGCACCCGCATTGAGGCAGCCGAAATCTCGGATGAAGCCAAACGGCTGATTTTACGGGAGAACGCCATTAAGTTTTTCAATTTGGATGATGTCTAGGGGACAATCCTTTCTGGTATGCGTAAAAGCCTTCTTCCGATTTTACTCATGAGCGCACTTTCGATGTCGGCCGCCAGTTCGGGTGATCGCACGCCCTACGTTCATGATTTCTCGGAGGGGCATGGCGGCTGGTTCTCCGACCGTCACTTTGCTCTCAAGATATGGGATGGTGCAGCCCAATGTTACTCGCCTTGGTTTGTTGATCCCAACCATGCCCCGCCGGGAGCGGGCTACCTGCATCTGGTCATGTGGATCTACACGGCCAAGCATTGGTATCAGCCGGATATGCCGGCGGCGGCGCGTCTGCCTTATCAGGAAAGCTCCTTTGTCGATCAGGGAAAAAGCACGGACTTACGGGATGCGCGTCTCACCGTTCGTTTGCGAGGGGAGATCGATCTCAAGGGAGCGCGGTTAATGCTGTTGGCTCAGGCACAAACCGTGAAGACAACGGCAAATTTTATTCTGACGGGACAACCGATTGAGATCACGGAAGATTGGAGCGATCAGACCATTGTGCTGGCGAACGATCCTCAACAATGGACCTGTATTGGCTCCCGCCAGGATCTGGTCGATCTCTACGGCTGTGACGAATTGAACACGGCGCTTTCCGATGTGAACGTGGATCTAATCTTTGTGCTGTTCCCGCTTGATATCGAACCTGCCTGTTCCGAGGTCACGGATCCGCACGGTCTCAAAGCCGATGTCGAGTATCCGGTCAAAGCGGCGAAATTGCCGCGCGGAATAATTCAATTCGAAAGCGTCCGGATCGATTATCCGGAATAAAATTTATCAGCGTGGTGAAGCAAACCACGCCGTATCACTGTATTCAATACACTTACTATTATGACGAAGACTAAGATCCAACCCCTCACTCGTAAATCTCTCCGCGGCGTCTGGTCCGCGTTGATCGTGCCATGGACTGCTCGCGACACGTTTAACGCGCGTGCTTTGGCCAAGGAAATCCAAGCCCACCAAGGGCTGGGTCTCAGCGGACTCTACACGGGAGGGACCACGGGAGAGTTTTATGCTCAGGATGATGAGACGTTTGCGCAGATCACCAAGGTCGCCTGCCAGGAATGCCACGCGATCGGTTTACCGGTGCAAATTGGCGTTTCCGCCTTGAGCACACGCACCGTGATTCAACGGATCAAGATCGCCAATAAATTTGGGGCGGACGGTTTGCAGGTCGCGCTGCCTTTTTGGTTGGAGTTGAAGGATAACGAAGTGAAACGCTTCGTTCACGAAATCGCCGCAGCGGCCGGAAAGACTCCGATTATCTTGTATCTCACCGGACGTTCTAAACGTAAGATTGGCCCGGCGCTGTTTGGCCAACTGGCGAAAGAAGTGCCGACCTTTATCGGCACGAAGGACACGGGGCTTGATGTCAAAGGATTGAAGGCTCTCCTCCGCAAAGCACCGGATATCGCGATCTTTGGCGGTGAAGATTTCTACGATAAGCTCCCGGCGGGAGGGAAGGGAGGCTATTGTTCCGTGACTGGTTTCAACGCGGCGAAAGTCGTGGAGCTTTATAATCTCTGCGTGGCCGGTAAGTTGAAAGAAGCCAAGCCGCTCAATGACGCCGTGCACAATTTTCTCTATGGCGCCCTCGTGCCCATGGTGAGCAAACAGGGCCTCTGGGATTCGGCGATCGACCGTATTCAGCGCGTAGCGGGTGGCGGCAACGTAGGCCTTCGCTGCCAATCACCTTACCGTAGTGGCACCGACAAGGATGTGAAACGGGTCATTGCTTGGTGTCGGAAACATACGCCCGAATTGCTGCCGCCCCATCTGCAATGAAACGGCGCAGATCTGCTTTACTTACCCCTAACAAATACTCCACCCCATGTTCTTTCGAACAGCTCATGCCCTCACCCTGGCTGGTTTGCTGGCCGCCCCTTCTATCATGTCTGCTTCCCTCGATTCTAAATCCTCATCTGATGTCTTCTATTTTCCGACCACGGGTGTCACCGTCAAAAAGCAAGTCATGCTGCTTGGGATTGATGATTACATGCTGCCGATTAAGGAAAATCTCGGCACCTATATGTCGACCC
>JAQCKY010000605.1 GCA_027592155.1 Pseudomonadota bacterium | reverse complement strand
CGACGACAAGAATGTTTAAAGAGATAGCCGCGCCGTTGCTCCGCGCGGATTTCGGTCGGGAATCACCGCCTATCCCGGGCGATTCTGACAATGAGGTATCGTCAAATGAATCCATACCTAGGTATGTGGCGTTGGCTCAGCAAGATTTCCACATAAATTCGCAGGGATTATACGATTTTTCTGATCCACAGGCTGGTCTCTATGGCGCCGTCAGGCATTTCCAGGCCTGATATGACGCTTTTGGCCACTAATTCGGTCATACGGGTGACCGCATAATGGTTCTAGCCCATGATTTCATAGGCCCCACCCTGAAGAAGGGCCGCGATGCCCTGTTGCTCGTTATAGCCTCGCCAATCCCACGCTTGCGGATAGCCATCGGGCAGCAGAATGTCATGAAAATGCACGATCACGCCCGCTGGTAGGCTGGGAAGGACGTGGTTGAGCAGGACGTCCACATCGGTTCCCGGCATCAGAATATGGCTCGAATCAATGATGAGAAAATCACCCGGCTCCAAACGATTGAAGAGTTTTAGGTCTATTTCGCCGACGGTTTTACGGATCGTTTCGACGGTTTCCAGCGCGGAAATATCGGCACGGGGCGCGGGGTCAATCGCGGTATGGAGGCACTCGAGATTCTCGTCGCGAATCCCTTTTGCGATAAACCGGGTGGAGTGGCCGGAGCCGATTTCAATGATCCGGCGAGGCCGAAAATGACGCACAAAACTATAGGCCGCAGCGCCGTCCAGCCTCGGGAACCAGTCTTGGCGCCATCGAGGCTCTGGTGGTTCATTTTTTCCAATATTATCAATTTGTTCGGAGTATGAATTGATAATTTGAATTAGCGAGGTAATTGACTCTTCCGCGGCCTCAAACCGAGGTGAAAGCGCCTCATAGTTCGGCGTCGGCCCGCCGGCGCTTGTTGCGGCGTAGCGGTAGGGGATGAAGTACCCGGCCTGGCGAATTCCGGTGACCGTGGTCAGTCCCATCCATAACCGGCGCCATGTCGTGCGAACTGTCATGCTGTTGGCTACTCATCGTGATGTCTGGCGGCGTGGAAACGAATCCATTAACGTTCTTTACGCCGCCAAGCCTGATTGTCGGCAGATGGTTTTCCTTTTAACGATTATCGTTTAGGAGGGAAACCGCGCTCATGCCGATGTGGAGGATAGACTTGGACGATCCCATACCCCAGCCAATTGAAACCATTGCGGAAAAGCTCTCCATTCCGGTCGACTCACTCCTCCGGTACGGGTTCGATAAAGCGAAGTTATCTGCCGACTATCAAGCCTCCGTTGCTGCCAATCCCGATGGTAAGTTGGTATTGGTCACAGCGGTAACGCCGACCCGGTACGGCGAGGGAAAGACCACGACGACGATCGGCCTTGGCGATGCACTTTCCCGTCTCGGCCAACGTACCGTCATTTGCCTTCGGGAACCAAGCCTGGGGCCCGTTTTTGGCCAAAAGGGCGGTGGTACGGGGGGCGGGGTGTCCCGGATGATTCCGTCGGACGAGATCAACCTGCATTTTACCGGTGACATTCATGCCATCTCGGCGGCGCACAACCTGTTGGCCGCGATGACCGATAATCACCTCTATTGGGGAACAGAGCCTGCCCTTGATGCGCGTCGAATAGTCTGGCGGCGGGTGATGGATATGAATGACCGGGCTTTGCGTCAGGTCGTGATTTCCCTGGGGGGAGTCACCAATGGGTTTGCCCGCGAAGGTAACTTCGATATCACGGCTGCGTCTGAAATCATGGCGATCTTGTGCCTCGCCACTGATCTCGACGATCTGCAGCGCCGCCTCGGCGATATCGTCATCGGGCACACCCGCGAGCGTAAACCGGTAACGGCGCGCGACCTCAAAGCCGATGGCGCCATGGCAATCCTCCTCAAGGACGCGTTCCTGCCCAATCTAGTTCAGACCGGCGAAGGCACGCCGACAATTGTCCATGGCGGTCCATTCGCAAACATCGCGCATGGCTGTAACTCCGTCGCGGCGACGCGGCTTGGATTAAAGCTTGGTGATATCGTTGTCACCGAGGCAGGATTCGGCGCGGACCTGGGTGCAGAAAAATTCCTCAACATTAAGGCGCGGCTCGCCGGCCTCCGGCCCTCCGCCGCGGTTCTTGTCGCGACCGTTCGGGCATTGAAATCGCACGGTGACATCAGCCCGGATGATATTGATCTGGACGATCCGGCGGCCGTGACGGAAGGGCTGCCTAATCTCGGCCGGCACATCGAAAACATGCAGGGTTTTGGTCTCCCGGTCGTCGTCGCGATCAATAAATTTGAAACCGATGCCGATACCGAAGTGGCGGAGATACAAGCCTATTGCGCATCGATCGGCGTTGAGGCATTTCTGTGCTCCCATTTTGCCGACGGTGGCGCGGGTGCAGAGCAACTCGCCGCTCGGGTCGTCGATCTTTGCCAGGGTGAGCCGCCGGAGCTGCAATTTTCCTATGAGCTCGGATCATCTCTTCTGGAAAAGCTGGAAGCTGTTGCCACCCGCATCTACCGTGCCCGCGGCGTTTCAATTCCGGATCGAATGAAATCCGCCCTTG
>JAQCKY010000604.1 GCA_027592155.1 Pseudomonadota bacterium | reverse complement strand
GGGTCCTTGGAAATGCGAACCCGCGTCGTGATCGCGCTGCTCCTCCTGACGGCGGCGAAGGGCATCTCCGTGGTGGTTCCTTATATCTACAAGCTGGCGGTCGATCAGGTCTCCGAAAGGTCCGTCGAGATCATTGCCGTGCCGATTGCACTTTTGGTCGCCTATGGGCTGGCCCGGGTCTCCTCGCTGGCGTTCGGGGAACTACGGGATGCGGTTTTCGCCAAGGTTGCGCAACGGGCGATCCGCGATGCCGGGCTCAGAACTTTCCGGCATTTGCATCGCTTGGCCATGCGCTTCCATATGGACCGCCAGACCGGTGGACTGTCGCGCGCGGTTGAGCGCGGCACCAAGGGCATCGATTTCCTGCTCAACTTCATGCTGTTCAACGTCATCCCGACCTTGCTGGAAATCCTGCTGGTTTGCGGCGTGATGTGGGGTCTGTTCAATTTCTGGTTCGCGCTCGTCACCCTCGTCACCATCGGAATCTATATTACCTGGACCGTGTTGGTGACCGATTGGCGCCTGAAATACCGCCGTCGCATGAATGCGTCGGACCAAGAAGCCAATACAAAGGCGATCGATTCTCTGCTGAACTATGAGACCGTTAAATATTTCGGCAACGAAAACCACGAAGCCCAGCGCTTCGATGTCGCCCTACAGTCATACGAAGCCGCCGCTGTCCGCAGCAAAACGTCGCTTTCCTACCTCAATATCGGGCAGGGATTTGTTATCTCGGCCGGGCTGACAATCGTCATGATCATGGCCGGGTTTGGTGTGGCAAACGGCTCGATGACCATCGGCGATTTCGTGTTGGTGAACAACTATCTGATCCAGCTCTTCCTGCCCCTGAATTTCTTAGGCTTCGTCTATCGGGAGATCAAACAATCGCTGACCGATATGGACCATATGTTCACGCTGCTGGAGGAAGATGCCGAGATCGCCGACAAGCCGGATGCAAAACCGCTGGTGGTGAGCAAAGGCGAGATCGAATTCGATCATGTGGATTTTCATTACGAGCCCAACCGATCGATCTTAAAAGATGTGTCGTTCAAGGTCGGGGCGGGTCAAACCGTCGCCATTGTCGGGCCCAGCGGCGCCGGAAAATCGACAATCTCGCGGCTTTTGTACCGCTTTTACGACATCACCGGTGGGCGCATTCTGATCGACGGCCAGGATATTCGCGACGTCACCCAGGATTCGGTCCGCGCGGCCATTGGGATCGTCCCTCAGGATACCGTGCTCTTTAACGATACCGTCTATTACAACGTCGCCTATGGCCGCCCGGGTGCGACAAAAGAAGAAATCGAGGAAGCCGCGGCGCTGGCGCAGATTCATGACTTCGTCTCCGGCCTTCCCGACGGCTATCAAACCAAAGTCGGTGAACGCGGACTGAAACTTTCGGGCGGCGAGAAACAGCGTGTCGCCATCGCCCGGACAATCCTCAAGGGCCCACAAATTCTGCTGTTCGATGAAGCGACGTCTTCACTGGATACCAATACGGAAAAAGAAATCCAAAGCTCGCTCAAGGAAGTTGCCCAAGACCGGACCGCGCTGGTTATCGCGCACCGGCTCTCAACCGTCGTCGATGCCGACGAGATTCTCGTTGTCGATGACGGCCGCATCACCGAGCGTGGTAACCAAGCGGCCCTGCTGGCGGCCAACGGTCAATATGCCCGGATGTGGCACCGCCAGCAGGAAACCCAGCAGGCCGAAGAAAAGCTTCGTCAATATGCCGACCAACCCGAGGCAGCGGCGGAGTAACTCTGTTAGTTATCCGACGCGGCCGGCTTGCGGTTGTTTTGGAAGTCCAACCATTCTTTGGTCTGCCGCTGAGCGGACAAAATCTGCTCCGTTGATAGCGATCCGGCAATCGCATCGCGGGCCTCGTTTGGGATCGCCAGCCCCGTCGCGCGGGCAATATCCATCCACATCAGCGCTCTGACTGGGTCGCGTTGCACGCCTTTACCTTGGACATAGAGGAGGCCGAGGCTTAGTTGCGCGGCGTTGAGACCGCCGTTCGCCGCGCGGCGGAACCAAACGGCCGCTTTCGCGGCATCCGCCTCGATACCGCGCCCGCGCTCCAGCATCAGGCCGAAATTATATTGCGCACGCACGGACCCCGCCCGCGCGGCCTCGCCGTACCATTTGGCAGCTTCGGACGGATCACCCTTTACCGATGTTCCGGCATCGAGGAGATCGCCAAGCCGCAGCCGTGCACCGACATGCCCTTGTTGCGCCGCCGCCCGGTACCATCGCAGAGCCGCCGCCATGTCACTCCTACCCCGCTTTCCGGTCTCCAATATCTGGGCATAGAGGAACTGCGCATCCCGGTCTCCCGCCGCCGCCGCCTTTTCGTACCAGCGCTGGGCGTCACCGAAATTTCCCGGCGCCGGTACTTCCTGTCCGACGACGGAATGAGGCAGCCCACCAAGAAGCAACATCACAAAAGTGACAGCCCCGACAATATTGACAAATTTTGCGCGCAAATCTCTCTCCCACCCGTCCTCGGATCATAAAGGACTGGGGGAAAGATCGGTAGCCTCGGCAATTATTGCCCGCCCGAC
>JAQCKY010000603.1 GCA_027592155.1 Pseudomonadota bacterium | reverse complement strand
AATGCCCGCCAACGGTCTGACCACATGGGGAAAAGATTAGCCACTTGATAACCGGGCCGGCGAACCCGACAGAACCGCATTTACAATTTGCGTTCATAGGAATGTGAGTCATAATCCGCCAGTCTTATATAAGACGTGCCGGCTACTGGTCGGTGGCACTGAACAATATTCTCGAAACACTGGGAGACTGAATCGATGAAAAAGACCCTTGCACTGAGCCTGGCGATTGGCGCGGCTGCGGCCGTGGCGTTGCCGAACGCGGCGCAGGCCGAATGGCCCGAACGGCCGATTACGGTTGTCGTGATGTATGGCGCCGGCGGCGGTACCGATACCGTTCTTCGCACACTCGTTGGCGAAATGGCAAAATCGACCGGCTGGAACATCAACGTTATCAACAAACCTGGTGCTGTTGGCGGTATCGCGACAAAATACGTCGCCGGCAAAAAGGACGATGGCTACACGCTTCTAGGCGCCGCCAACTACAACAAATACGCCAGCGTTATGGGTCACACCAAGACCCGCGCTTGGAAAGATTGGCAATATATGCAGGCCGCCAATTCACGGGGTAGCTGGTCCGTACGGCCGGATTCCAAGTTCAAAACCTTCGCAGACGTCATCAACGCCGCCAAAGCCAACCCGGGTAAAATCAGCATTTCGACCTCCGGTACGGGTGGCCTGTGGCATGAGTTAGCGGCGGTCGTTGCCGTCTCTGCCGGCGTCACCTTGAAGTATGTTCCCTACAAGGGCGGCAAACCCGCCACCTTGGCCGGTCTCAACGGCGAAGTGGACATCGCGGGCGGCGGCGTCCATGAGCATATCGAGCACATCCGTGCGGGTAAGCTTGTCTCCATCCAACAAACCGGCTCCGCGGACATCGATGCGGGCGGCGGAAAGATGATGAAATCCGTCGGCACCTTCTTGCCGCAGATCAAAAGCCAGCTGCCTTTCTCCGGCATCTATAACCTGGCAATGCTGAAGAGCGTCGATAAATCGATCCAGGCAAAACTTGAGAAAGCTTTTGTTGCCGCGGTTAAATCCGAAACCTTTGCGAAAGTTGCGAAGCAGAAATTCTTCGAAATCGACATTCGTCTGGGCGACGAAGCCAGCCGCCGCGCGGCTCAGGTCGAGGCCCAGACAGCCGCGACATTTGAAAAGCTGAACATCAAAGGCGCCCTTTCTCCCAAGGAACTTGGGTTGCCCGCGCCTGCGGACTTCGACGCTTGGTGGGCCAAAATGAGCAAATAACGACGATCACGTCGATCGTGCGAACGTTGAAATCGGGTGAGTTGCGGCAGACGCAGCTCACCCGGATTTTTATCTAAATCAAAAAGCAAAATACCCTTCGGTTAAAAGGCCACTCCACTATGGCAGACGAAAAAAAATCCAGAATAGAAGCCGATATTGAGAGTCTCGAAAAAGGGATCTTTACCGGCGAGGAAGGCGGCGACGAACGCTCATCCCCCCGCAAGGACCTTGTTGCCTCAATCGTTGTCGCTCTGGTCGGCGTTTTCGCGATGATCCTGGCGGTTCAGCTCGATAACCCGCAAAGCATTTACACGGCACCGGGGGTCCTGCCCTTCGTGACCGGTGCCAGCCTCATCATCATGGCGCTCGGGTTGTTCGTGAAAACCACGCGGCGCTATGGCTTGGACGAAATGCTCAAAGGCGACAGCCTGCAGACGATGAGAAATTATCTCGCCGACGTCGAATCCCGCCGCACGCTGTTGCTGATGTTGGTCATTTTTCTCTATGTCGTCCTGCTTGGCCAGATAGACCTGGATTGGCGGTTTAAAACGGATTTCTACACCTTCCGCTTCTCCGGCTTCGAGCTGGTATCCATTCCGTTTATTTTCTTTATCCTGCGCTTTTTCTGGCGCTCCTCCATGCGCAATTGCCTGTTGGTATCGGCCGGGGTCGTGATATTTCTGGCGGTCGTCTTCCGGGACGGATTTCAGATCCTCCTGCCCGGTGCTGGGTGAGGAGATAGCGCATGTTTGATCTTCAAGAAGTCCTCGTCCAAGCCGCGATTGCCTTTCAACCCTGGATGATCGTGGTCTGCCTGCTCGGCGTTACCCTCGGTATTTTATGGGGTGCGATGCCGGGTCTTTCGACGACCATGGCGATGGCGTTGCTCATCGGTCTCTCCACCGGCATGTCCCAGCATGTCGCCATCATGTTCATGCTGGGGGTTTATACCGGCAGTGTGTTCGGGGGTGCGATTTCGGCGGTCCTGATCAATATTCCGGGCACGCCCGATGCCGTCCCGACCATGATCGAGGGGCACCAGCTTGCCCAGCGTGGCGAGGGTGGCATGGCGCTCGGCACCGCGATCATGGGCTCATTTATGGGCAACTGGATCGGCATCATTCTTCTCATCGCCTTTATTCCCGCCATTCTCTTTCTCGCCCTGCAGTTTCGGTCTTGGGAAATGTTCCTGCTCTCAATGTGGGGGATCGCGATTTGCGGCACCATGGCGGCCGGCGATATGCCGATCAAAGGATGGATTTCGGGCTGGATCGGCCTGTTGATTTCCTTCGTCGGCTTGGACGCGATCCACGCGGTGCCGCGCTT
>JAQCKY010000602.1 GCA_027592155.1 Pseudomonadota bacterium | reverse complement strand
ACCGAAATCCGAAAGCCGTAGATCAATCGCGCGACCACGTCGCGGCTTTGATCGTCTGTGCCAAGCCAGTTTTGACTGGTCGGAGGGGAGGGGGCCGGGGTCGGCAGATCGAGCACGATGCTATCGAAGCTGTAAGGGATCAGCGGTTCGATGATCCAGCCTTTCTCCCGGATGAGCTCGATGACCTCCGGGTCGCTGTATTCGGCCTCGGTTTCCAGAAATCCGCCGAATGCGGTTTCGGGATAGCTCACCAAAGCCGGGACGTAAAAATTGCCGTCATACCGGATCAGCAGCGGTTTGTCGTTGGCGATCCCCTCGGCGAACAGGGTGAGGAAAAACAGCGCCAGGAAAATCCAAAACGACCAATAGCCCCGCCGGTTGGCCTTGAAATTATCGACACGCCGCCGGTTGATCGGCGAAATGCGCATCCCGAAGAGCCTGTTCCCTGCCATGATTAGACGTCCCGGGATTCAAAGTCGATCCGGGGATCGACGATGTGATAGGTGATGTCGCCGATGATCCCCATGATCAGACCGAGCAGCGTGAAGACGTACAGGGTCCCGAGCATCACGGGATAGTCGCGCCCAACCACGGCTTCGAATCCGAGCAGGCCGATCCCGTCCAACGAAAAGATAATCTCGGTCAGCAACGCGCCGGTGAAGAAAATGCCGATAAAGGCGGACGGGAATCCGGCGATGACGATCAGCATGGCGTTCCGAAACACATGGCCATAGAGCACTTGCTTCTGGGTCAGCCCCTTGGATCGGGCGGTGATGACATACTGTTTGTTGATCTCTTCCAGGAAGGAATTTTTGGTCAAAATGGTCAGCGTCGCGAAACCGCCGATGACCATGGAGGTGATCGGAAGCACCATGTGCCACAGGTAATCCAAAACCTTATCGACCGCGCTCAGCTCACCCCAGTTGGGCGAAACAAGTCCGCGTAAGGGAAAGAGATCGAGAAAACTGCCGCCGGCGAACAGCACCACCAGCAGGATGGCGAACAGGAATCCCGGTATGGCATTGCCGACGATGACGATGACGCTCGTCCAAATGTCGAACTTCGATCCGTCCCTGACCGATTTTGCCACGCCGAGCGGAATGGAGATCAGATAGACCAGCAGGGTTGTCCAGATGCCGAGGGAAATCGAGACCGGCAGCTTTTCGATCACCAAATCGATGACGGTCCGGTCCCGGAAAAAGCTTTCGCCGAAATCAAAGACCAAATAATCCTTCAGCATCTTGCCGAAGCGGACGTAAGCCGGTTTGTCGAAACCGTACTGAACCTCGAGTTCTTTGATGAGTTCCGGATCGAGACCCCGGGCACCCTGGTATTTACTTGTCGTCGCACTGCCGCCGGAACCCCCTTGCTGAGGGCCTTGCGAAACCGTTTCACCCTGAGAGCCGCTGACCCGTGCGGTCGAAGAGACCGCGGTCCCTTGGATCTGCGCAATCGCTTGCTCGACCGGTCCGCCCGGCACGAACTGTATGACCGCGAAATTGATCAGAAGTATGCCGAACAAGGTTGGGATGATCAGCGCCAGCCGCCGCAGGATGTAGTTCAGCATGATGTCCGCCCGGTAGGTCTCAGGTCGCCGTTATTGTGCCGAAATTGATCTTTCGGGCGCAACCTAGCACGGTTCGTGAATTATTCCAGAACCCCAACCATCGCTATTTGGATTCGGTTCCGCTCGCCATGCGCTTCTTTTCTTCCAACGCCGCTTGGCGCGCCGGATCGACCCACCAGCCGTCAAAGCCGAGGCCGTAACGGGGTGTTTTGGCGGGACGGCCAAACTTGTCCCAATAGGCGACGCGGAAGCTTTGAATATGCCAATGGGGAATCACATAATGGCTCCACTGCAGCACCCGGTCGAGTGCGCGGGTACGGGTAATCAGGCTTTCGCGGTCCGGCGCCGAAATGATCAGGTCGACCAGTTTGTCGACCGCCGGATCCTTGATGCCGATGGTATTGCGGCTGCCGGGGCGGCCGGCGGCGTCGCTGCCCCAGAAATCCCGCTGCTCGTTACCCGGCGACAGAGACTGGCCGAACGACTGAACGATCATGTCGAAATCGAAATCGTCCGTCCGTTTCCGGTATTGGGCTGTATCGACGGTGCGAACGCTCATTTCGATCCCGAGACGGGCCAAATTGCGCTTGAAGGGGAGCACGATCCGCTCAAACGCCGGTGAAGAGAGCAGCATCTCGAACGTCATCGGCTCACCGGTCTTGGCATTGACCAGCTTCTTATTTTTGATCACCCATCCGGCTTCCTTGAGCAGATTGACGCCTTGCCGGAGGTTCGTCCGCAGGCGCCCGGACCCATCGGTGGACGGCACGCTATAGGGTTTGGTGAAAACTTCCGGCGGGACTTGTGCCCGGAACGGTTCCAGAATTTTCAGCTCTTCCGGGCTGGGCAGGCCGGAAGCGGCAAGCTCGGAGTTGGAGAAATAACTCTGGGTTCGCGCATATTGGCCATAAAAAAGATTTTTGTTGGTCCACTCGAAATCGAACGCAAAGGCCAGCGCCCGGCGTACTTTGGGGTCTTGGAAGATCGGTTTTCGCAAATTGAAGG
>JAQCKY010000601.1 GCA_027592155.1 Pseudomonadota bacterium | reverse complement strand
ATACGATTCCGATCCTTGCCAGCGGACTATTCAACTTTGCCGCGGTGGGATGCATCGTGTTGTTGCCCGATGCGGGTCGTTGGCAACGGGATCAAAGTGCCTTGTCTGCATAGAGCCGCATGATGCCGATTTGCGTGCCGTCACCGGTTCGTTCTCGTGACATCCGGCACATCTCGGTAACCAGGGAGGTGACAGGAAGCGGGGTTTTTGTGTGGCGGCCGACATCGCAAGCCAAGTCCATATCCTTGAGCCACATGCCGCCCATGGGCTTTTCATCGCCGCCTTTCGCCATGCGCCGTGCGTGGCTTTGCAATAACGGCGAGTCCGCCCAGCCGCCGGTCAGCGCATCGGGCAGGGTGTTTGCGTCGATACCGTAGTTGGCGGCGAGGGTTAGGGCCTCCGCAATCCCGGCGAGGCTGGCATTGATGATCATCTGGTTGCACAGCTTGGTGACCAGTCCCGCGCCCGCCGGCCCCATATGGGTGAAGAGGCCGGAGATGGCCGGCATGATCGGTCGCACGGCATCGATATCCGCGGCTTTGCCACCGGCCATGATGGCCAACGTCCCGGCTTCTGCGCCGCCGGGGCCACCGGACACGGGAGCATCGACCCAACCCATACCGCAGCTTTCCCGCAGACGGTTGCCGAACTGCTTCGCGCCATCGGGATGGATCGTGGAAAAGTCGATCACGGTTTTACCGGCGGAGCCTCCGGCCTCAATCCCATCGGCGCCGAAGATGACGCTTTCAACGGCGTTGGTGTCGGTGACGCAGAGGGCGATGAGATCGCAGATTGCCGCAAGGTCCTTCGGGGAAGGCGATGTCTGAGCGCCACTATCGATGGCAGGTTGGAGCTTCGAAGACGTGCGGCCCCAGACCGTCACGGGAAATCCTGCCTTGAGCAGGTTTTGCGCCATCGGCATGCCCATACGACCCAGACCGATAAACCCAATTTTCATAACGTTCACGACGTCCTCCTCGATAGCCCCAATTTGACGATAGATCCACCCCTGCGTTCTGCCGTAAGCTTCACAAGATCGCAACGTCCTATAAAAATTTTGACATGACGTATTACTAATTATTATTGGCCTACTGAACAGGGATTACTTGTTCTAGGGCCAGACAATTGGCATGCTCAATGAACCATCCATTATTGTAGGATGCTGGGAGATAAACAGGGAACGACCCACAAGGGTCAAAAAAGGCAAGGCTCATGTTAGATGCACATATGGTAGACTCCTTTTTCAGGGGTCTATGGTTGGTTGTACAATGGCC
Source organism: Pseudomonadota bacterium (assembly GCA_027592155.1). Lineage (GTDB taxonomy): Bacteria > Pseudomonadota > Alphaproteobacteria > Rhodospirillales > UBA2165 > JAQCKY01. Next base: position 1,312 of record JAQCKY010000601.1, on the reverse strand, counting down.
GGCGATCGGCTTCATGATGTTGGGGATTTTGCTCGGCATCTGGCTCGGCGCGGTGCCGGGTCTCGGCGGTATTTTGGGGTTGGTAATCTTGCTGCCCTTTACCTTCGGGATGGAGACTGTATCCGCTTTCGCCTTGCTGTTGGGTATGTTCGCGATCACCTCGACCTCCGATACGATCGCCTCCGTCATGTTGGGAATTCCGGGAACCGCGGCCTCGCAGGCGACCATCCTTGATGGCTATCCGCTTGCCCAAAAAGGCGAAGCCCGGCGCGCGTTCGGCGCGGCTTACACGGTTTCGGCCTTCGGCGGTGTGTTCGGCGCCTTGATCCTGGCAGTCTCTCTCCCGCTCGTTCTCCCGATTATTTTGGCCTTCGGCTCGCCCGAATTGTTCATGCTCGGTGTTCTTGGTCTTGCCATGATCGGCTCCTTGTCCGGTGGATCGATCCTCAAGGGCCTGATGGTCGCCCTGCTCGGATTGCTGATGGCGACGGTCGGCTATGCCGAGACGGTGGCCATACCGCGTTTCTGGTTCGGCACCGATTACTTGATCGATGGGCTTCCCTTGATTCCCATCGTGCTCGGTTTGTTTGCCATTCCCGAACTGCTCGAATTGGCAACTAAAGACGTCAATATTTCCCGCGTCCCGAAGGAAATGACCAAGGATGTGACGATCTGGACCGGCGTCAAGGATGCCTGGAAGCATAAATGGCTGGCGTTGCGCTGCGCAATTCTTGGTACTTACATCGGCATGCTGCCGGGAATCGGTGGCGCCGTCGTTGACTGGCTGGCTTACGGCCATGCGGTGCAAAGCGCCAAGGACAAAACGATGTTTGGCCAGGGCGATATTCGGGGCGTTATTGCGCCGGAAGCCGCTAACAACGCGATTAAGGGTGGATCTCTCATCCCCACCGTGGCGTTCGGTATTCCGGGCAGCCTGGGCACCGCGATCCTGCTGGGGGCGTTGTTGATCCAAGGCCTGAAGCCCGGCCCCGATATGTTGACGACCGAACTGCACATCACCTTCTCGATGGTCTGGACCATCGTGCTCGCCAATATCATCTGCGCTCTTTTGCTTATGGTCCTTACCAATCACGTGGCGAAGGTTGCCTTTATCCGGGGCCATCTCATCGTGCCCGGCGTGATCATGTTCATCTTCATGGGCGCTTGGCTTGGCGGTGCATCGATCGGCGATTGGGTCGCTTGCCTGACCATGGGGATCGTCGGCTTCATCATGAAACGGGGCGGCTGGCCGCGGCCGCCGCTGGTGCTGGCGCTGATCCTCGGCTCGATCATGGAAAAATCGTTCCAGATC
>JAQCKY010000600.1 GCA_027592155.1 Pseudomonadota bacterium | reverse complement strand
CGCGTATCGGGGTCGCGTCGGAATGAACATGCAAATGAATCTTCCGTTTGACCGCGAGGGCGACAATCCCCCTCATCTGTTTGGTCTTGGACTCTGCGTTGCCTTGTAAATGGAACTCACCGATCCCGCGATAAATGTTCCTCTCGATCCGTTTGGAGACGTAGTCAAAGACCGACTGGTTGCGGAACCAATCCGACAAATCCGTCCCTTCACGGTACGGGCGCAACACCGGCACCACAATCTTGGAACTGGCACCGAAGAGTTTTAGCGTACCATCATCGGGCGTGCTGGAAACCAACGCATGGCGCACACCGGATTCCCGAAACAACTTCAAAATCGCCGCAGGCGGATAGGCCTTCCACGCGTCCTGACTGTAATGGACATGGGTATCGATGATCGGCAATTCAGGTTGCGCGCCGGCGGCAACAGCCGGGATGGAAAGCAATGCCGCGGCGGCTGCCGTCCGCAGCAATGAGCGGAATGTTCCCATACCTGCCTCCTTTGCCGGTGTTCGAGGTTCATTTCTCCGCCGCGATATGCCGTCATGGCCCGAATTCGTCAACCGGCAAGGACATTCTCCGTTCAATATTTGATGATCGTCAATTGAACGGAGCCCTCTACCGGTTATCTATACCGTGCGAATGGGACTGCGATCCGTCCGCTTTTCCGTGAAGCAATAGGTATGAGAGGATGCAATATGACTTTATTTTCCAGGGTCCCGGTTCTGTCGGCCGGTTTGTTGTTGGCCGGTTGTGTCATCATCCAGCCGGTCAGCTATGACAACCGCGCGGCCTACAGTTTCTTTACCTACGCGGCGTCCGATAGAGATTTCCGTCTGACCATCTTCGGCGATCCGTTCCCCGACGCCCAGGCAAAATTGGAACAGGTTGTCACTGCGGCTTTCCAACGGGCGCATCCCTCCGTCCGGGCCAATTTTACGCCCCGGCCAGGGCCATCGGAACGCAAACCCTTTAGGGCGGTTGTCGCCTTCAATCCACCGGTGACCATGCTGCCCAATCAGCTCTGCGCAAGCCAGGCGGTCAGTTACCCCATCGTCACAGGCGAAAAATTGCGGGTTATGATGGCATTTTGTACCGATCGGGCCGAGGCAGACATCCTGGCCTCCATTACCCCCGCACCGGCCATCGATAGCGCCGAATTGGCAAGCGGCCTCACCGATATGGCGGTCCAACTTATCCCGGCGTTCGTTCTGGAAAAAAACGAGCGGTAGCGAACATCCGTCGACCGGTTTGATGTGGCATTCCCGGCTTGCTTCTGCTAGTTCGGAGGATGAGCTTTTCTTTTCGCCATTTGGCGCTGGCCCTGCCTCTTTTGCTCGGCGGCTGCGTTTTCTATGATCCGGCAATTGACCCGGATTCCAGTATCCGGGCGAGCTTTGAAGAAGCAGCCGCTGCACCAAATTTTTATGTCCAGTTGGTCAGCCCGCCGCCCGACCAAACGTCAAAAGGGCTCGGCGCGATTGCCATGACGGCATTCCAACGAAATCATGCCCGCATGGGTACGCGCTTTACCACGGATGACCAGGGGCCGTTCGTCACCCCCTACAAGATCGTCATTGCCTTTGATCCGCCAAGCGGGATGCAAGACGACGATATCTGCCGGCGGCCGGACGTCGTCATCCCCGAACCAGGCACCCTGACGTTACGAATTGTCGCGCTGTTCTGTGGCGATAAGGCGATCTCGGTTCTCGGCGCCAGAATTTGGCCTCGGCCGAACGAAGGCGAAACCGCAGAAATCTCGGAGGCCATAAATTTCCTTGCCTGGCAGCTCATCCCCGAAAACGCTCCAATCGAGTAGCTGAGCGGTAATCTCGCCTACGACAACACACTCCCCGATTCCGTCAGTTGCGACGCCAACGAGCGGACATGATCGGAGAGGATCGCCACCAGCGCCTTGGTAAAGGGGTCGAGGCCCTCCACACGGTCTTTGAAGGCATCCCGGGAAATGACCATGACCTTAACCGGGCCGCCGACCGCCCGGGCCGACGCCATACGCGGGCTGTCGTCGATCAACGCCATCTCTCCGAACATGCCGCCTTTGTGGATGGTGCCCAACACCACCTCCTTACTTCCGCTAAGGCGGGTGATCTCCACGGTTCCTTCTTCCAGGATAAAGGCATGGTCACCCACTTCCTGTTCGCGAAATAGATGATGATTTTCGGAATAAGAACGACGTTCGAATTTCGGACGTGAACTTGCCTTGGCCATATTCGGTGACTCCCGTTCCGCCGCATCCCACATCGGCTAGCGTTATCACGCTCACTATAACCAATTGCTTTTATGCTTTGAACCGCAAAGAAAAACGGCCCACCGCAACGCCCGACAGGCCGTGATTTTGCCGAATGAGGAACGTCTTTAGGGACCGTCGCCATCGATGCGGTTGACCTCCCGCCGCCGCCATGGATCAATCCTTTATCTTCCCGTTCAAAAAGGAGCCGTCATGAACGACGCCACCCATAACCTGATCGACGTGCATCATCATTTCTATCCGCCCGAGTTCCATGCCGCGGTCAAGGAGTTCAGCGGTTTTGTGCCGCCGTCGGTGGAGCGTTGGACGACAGCCGGCA
>JAQCKY010000005.1 GCA_027592155.1 Pseudomonadota bacterium | reverse complement strand
TCCGGTCGAACCGTGAGGCCTTAAAAACGGAAATTGCGGCGGTATCCACCACCAGCCCCGCCAATTTTGAAACTGCCGCGGGACCCGCGGTGGCATCACCGGTTGCCGTCGCAGCCAATGTACGGGCGGCATCGCGCGGCGCGGCAACAGCAACCACGCCGCCCGGTAACAATTGGGTGGTCGACGCAATGTTGCGGGCGCTCGATAAATACGACGGCGCGGCCAAATTAAGAAACGGAACAGCGAACCCAACCACTTCGGTTATCCGCTAACCAGCGATGGATCTTATTCTCACAGCGCCTGAGTGTTTGACCGTAGGCGGCCAAAATTACCGATGCGCCAGCGGACATGGCGGGATCACCGATGAGAAAAGAGAGGGGGACGGCGCAACCCCCACCGGACGCCATCCCCTCAGAGCAGTCTATTACCGCGCGGACAAGTTACGTAAGCCGCAGACTGATTTACCGGTGTCCGCACTTGCTCCGAATGACGGCTGGTGCGATGACCCGGCCGACGCAAATTATAACCGTAAAATTGCTCTGCCCTATCCGGCCCGCCACGAGATGCTTTGGCGTGAAGACTCCGTCTACGATGTTATCGTTGAGCTCGGGTATAATGACGCGCCGGTCGTCCCCGAATTGGGCAGTGCTATTTTTTTGCACGTCGCGACATCGGATTTTAGGGCGACGGAAGGCTGTATCGCAGTCGCTCTGCCCGATCTATTGGCAATCCTTCAACGCTGCGATAAGCGTTCGGCCTTAGTGGTTACGTTGTAACGGTGGGGTCGTCGACACCGATGGGTATTGTCCCGCGTGCGCCAAAAATTGCCGTGCCGACCCGAACATGGGTCGCGCCGAACCGGACGGCGATATCGTAATCGGCACTCATGCCCATGCTCAGCGATGCCAAACCATTGCGTTTGGCGATGTTGTTGAGCAGAGCAAAATGCAGTGACGGTTCTTCATCCACCGGCGGTATACACATCAGGCCCCTAATCGGCAGGCCGAATTCCTCAATGCAAGCGGCGATAAAATCATCGGCATCGATGGGAAGCACGCCGGCTTTCTGCGGTTCATCCCCGGTATTAACTTGGATATAACAATCGGGCCGACGGCCGGTTTCATCCATGTGACGGGCAACCGCACGGGCTAGTTTGGGCCGGTCTATCGTCTCAATGACATCGAAGAGGCCGACGGCGAGCGCAGCCTTATTACGCTGGAGGGGACCAATGAGATGCAAACGAATGTCAGGGTATTTTTCTTTCAGTGCTGGCCATTTCTCCTGGGCTTCCTGGATCCGGTTTTCGCCGAAGACCCGTTGGCCGGCCTGTATCGCCGAGAGAATTTTTTCGGTTCCGTGGGTCTTGCTGACAGCGACCAATGTGACATGCTCGGGTGACCGCCCGGCGGTTTCAGCGGCGGCAGCGATCTCGGATTTGACCTTGATCAGATTAGCGGCAATATCGACGGAATCATCTTCTTGATCGGACATAGTTGGGCCTTTGTTGGCGAATAGATGACGACATTAACAGACCTGTCCAGAAGCCTCAATTTGATGTCCGGCCATCGGACTTGTCCGTCGCTCATTATGATAACGGACCGGCAGCGGTTACCAGACCCCTATTCGGCCGCACGCCGACTGCCTCGCGGCGCGGCTGTCTTGCTCCGCGATTATGATGATCCCGACAGAGACGAGATCGGCATGCGGTTGGCGAGGATTTGCCGGCCTAAGGGCCTGTCGTTGATCGTCGCCGGCGACATAGATCTGGCCAATCGGCTCGGTGCAGACGGCCTGCATTTGCCGGAGTGGTATGTCCGACGAAATGCGCGCCGCGCGTTATCTTGGCAGGCCGCTGGACCACACCGTTTTCTCAGCGCCGCGGCTCATTCCCCAGCGGCGCTGCGACGGGCCGCACGCATCGGCGTGGACCTCGCTCTCTTATCACCGGTTTTTGCGACGGCGAGCCATCCCGGCGCGGGAGAGGTTGGCGTGCTGAGGTTCACACATTGGTGCCAAGACTCCCCATTCGCCGTTTACGCGCTGGGCGGAATTGACGAAACATCCGTCAGACGGTTACAAGGAAGCGGTGCGGCGGGGCTCGCCGGAATTGGCATGTTTGCCTGACCACGGCTGGCCGAAGTTGAGTTAAGAAAGCGTTCGAGGAATGACCGGAAATGAGCCCAATGCCCCCTTTTGATCAGGCCCTGTTTGACCGAGCCCTTCGCGATCATGAAGCCGGCCGGTTCGAGCAAGCTGAAAAAGGGTATGTGGTTGCCCTCGAAGCGGACCCTACGCATCATCCGACTCTTCATGCCTACGGGGTCCTTGCTCATCAGACGGGCCGTGCAGCGTTGGCCGAGGAGTTGCTCCAAAAGGCCATCGCGCGGAATCGTCAGAACCAGGAATATCTATTGCATCTTGGTGTCGTGCAAAGAGGCCTCGGCAATATTAAAGACAGCACCGCGACATTGAAGCGGGCCCTAAAGCGAGCCCCACAATTTTCCGAGGCTCATTTCCAACTCGGCCTGACCTTGATTGATGCCGGACAGCGCGACGAGGCCGTTCGGCATTTGCGCCGGGCGAGTCAACTCACGCCTGGCAATCCGGACGTATTGAATGCGCTCGCCGTCGCCCTTACCGCGACAAAAGAATATGAGGAAGCGGAAAATTTACTGCGGGATTTGCTGGTGGCATCCCCCGAGTTTGTGGAAGCTGAAACCAACCTCTATCGGCTGTTGAGTTCGCGGAAGAGGTATCAGGACGCAGAGCAGTTACTACGCCAGGCGATTTCACGCAGACCCGGCGATCGGGATAGCATTCGTCGGCTGGTGCAAACGTTCATGGCACAAGGGCGTTATGACGATGCAATTTCCGAGTGCGACCGGCAGATCGCCGATGATGCCGACAGCTGGCCTCTCAAACATTTAAGAGCCGTCGCTTTTCTCGAGTCCGGGGATTATCAGGCGGCGGTGAAGCTGTTCACAATTCTGCTGGAATCCGGCCCGGATAAGGACCGCTATCACTACAACATTGCTCTCGCTTACAAGAATCTCGGAGATTTTGACTGCGCGCTCTCCCATTGCGATTCAGCGATTGAGATGCGTGCTGAGTTTGCCGACGCCCACTATCGTCGGGGGATTACCCATCTTGCCCTTGGTGATTTTGACGAAGGCCTGAAAGATCATGAATGGCGTTGGCGAAGAACCGAGCCGGATTCACCTTGGCGCGAATTCCCTCAGCCGACTTGGCGCGGTGAAGACGTTGCGGGAAAAAAGGTTTTGATCTGGGCCGAACAAGGGGTTGGGGATCATCTTTTGTACGCTAATCTGGTGCCTCACCTCGAGGCTCTTGGTGCCGAGTGTACGTACGAGTGCGATGAGCGGCTCATCGGCATGTTGTCGAGGGCGGCTCCCGGCACCCACTTTGCGCCCTATTCTCTCGACCCGGCAAAACCACTGCTTGATCCTGCATTTGATTTTCAAATGCCGATGGCAAGCGTCATGCACCGGCTTTCTTTTTCGCCGCAAAAACATCCGTTACGCCGCCGTTATTGCGAGCCCGATCCGATATTCGTTGCAGACTGCGCGGCGCGCCTCCCCGAAGGGGGGACAGGCGTACGCATCGGGGTTTCTTGGCGCAGCGCTCGGGAAAAATATGGGGCAAGGAAATCTATTCCTCTTGCCGATTGGGATCCGATCCTGCGCGGCCGTGACGCCTTATTCGTCAATTTGCAATATGGCGATACGGATGGGGATATTGCGTCTGCGGTTTCGGCGACCGGGGCGTCTGTTTATACCGATCCCGAAATTGACCGGTTTAATGAACTTGAGAAGCTTTCATCTTTGATTGAGAATCTTGATCTTGTTATTACGACCTCCAACGTAACCGCTCACCTTGCCGGCGCGCTGGGCAAGGAGACTTGGATCCTCCTGGAAGTTTCGCCGCTTTGGTATTGGGGTCACACGGAGAAGGCGTTCTATCCCTCGGTGCGGGCGTTTCGGCAATCAAGGGTAGAAGATTGGACCGATGTCGTTGAGAGGGCGGCCGCTGAACTCGATCAGAAAATGATCGCTGCCGGCGCCGATCAGCGTCGCAAGAGCTAGCAACCAAAACACCTTGCCGGGCAGGTGCCGGCTTCGTAGATTAATTTTCAGAGTTAACGGGTGATCGGAGTTCAACCCTCAATGAATAGAAAGCAGCGCCGACGCCAGAATAAGACCCAGCAAAAGAGCGGCGGGCAATCGGGGACGCAAACATTTACCCCTCCCTCAGCCGGCGGCGTCAGCTCGACACTACTGAATTATGCTCAAGGCGGAAATGTAGGCGGGTTTCGGGCGGAGACAACTCCGGTTCCATCCCTCACCGATGATCTCCCTCGCGCCGCGGCATTGATGCAGGACGGACAGCTCGGTGAGGCGTCATCGATTTGTGAGCGGCTGTTTCAATATTACCCAGCAGATCCCGACCTGAACCATCTGGCGGGGCTGATCGCCATGCAAAATGGTCAGGCCAGTAAGGCCAAGTCTTATCTGCAGGCCGCGGTCGATGTTGCGCCGGATTATGTCGAGGCCCAATCTAATCTCGCAGCACTGCTCCACCGGACCGGCGATCTTGCCGGGGCGGAAGCCGCCTATCGCCGGGCCATAGAGCTCAAGCCGACTTTACCGGAGGCTCTGTATAACCTGGGGAATTTGCTTCTGAACTCCGGTCGGATTGAAGAATCTGTCCCTTACCTCGAAAAATCCATATCGGCTGATCCCGCCCAGCCGGATTCCTATGTCAGTTTGAGTTACGCCAAGCTTGCCTTGGGAGATACTGTAACTGCACGGCATCACGTTGATCACGCTCTCGCGATTGACCCGGACAATGTGTCCGCACTGGTTCAAAAGGCCGAAACACTTGCGAGCGTAGACGCCTTTGCCGACGCCGAGCCTCTTTTGCTCAAAGCAGTCGATCTTTCACCCGATGTCGCAGCGTTTTATCAATGGCTCGGTTATGTTCAACATTGCTTGGATAACATCGGGGGTGCGGTCGCGGCGTTTAGAAAGGCCGTGACGTTAACGCCGGACTCCGCCGACGCGCTCGTTGGGCTTGGCCACGCTTTGGAAGCAGCTGGCGAAGCTTCAGAGGCGGAATCACTTTTCAAAAGGGCGATAGATCTGGACCCTGAGTCCCCGGACGGTCATGCCAAGCTGGGATTGTTCTTGGCGGCAAATAACCGATATGAGGAAGCCGAAGATCCCCTGCAAAGGGCGATTGACCTAAACCCCGACAATGCTCAACTCAAGTTTTCTCTCGGCGCAACGCACCGCAGTGCGGGGGATTACGAAGCCGCCGTTCCGCTCTATCAGCAAGCTTTGGCCTTGGATTCCAGCTATGCGTCGGGATTCTGGGAAATGGGGCACGCGCTGGAATCGATCGGAAGGAAGGAAGAGGCGATCGAGGCCTATAACGCCTGTCTGGAGAGGGATCCGGAAAATGCGGTCGCCCGACATCTTGTCAGCGCCCTGAAGGGTGAAACCACAGAGACGGCCCCAACGTCTTATGTTGAAGAATTATTCGACGACTATGCCGCGACCTACGACCAAAGCTTGGTCAACGACCTTGGCTATCAATCGCCGGAACGCATCCGCGAGTTAATACAAGAGATTCCAAATACCCCGTTTCGGCGTGTCTTGGACCTTGGCTGCGGGACCGGCCTGATCGCCGCGGCGGTTGGCGATCTCGCCGGGGAATTTGTCGGCGTCGACCTGTCCCAAAAGATGCTGGATGAAGCGAACCGAAAAGGTCTTTATGCGGAAACCCATCATAACGATATCGTCGCGTTTTTGAACGACCCCAACCACCGGGACGATCTCTACGATCTTGCCATTGCCAGCGATGTCTTGACCTATATCGGGAACCTGGCCCCGGTGATCGTCAGTGTCGGCGGACGGTTGACCAGTGGGGGACAGTTCATTTTCACCGCTGAATTGCTGGATGATGACGATCAGGACACGGGTTATATCCTGCGCCCCTCCGGTCGTTTTGCCCATTCAGTCGACTATTTGATGCGTACTGTGATTGCAGCCGGCTTCTCGATTGAAAGTCTGCGGCCGACAATCCTCCGGATGGACGAGGATAGTCCGATCAAAGGGTCGCTGGTACTCGCAAAGCGCCGATAACGTCAAATCCCGATCGCTTTGTTTGCGAGCTCTAGGTTCTAAGGGGTCCCCAATAGAAAACGGGGAGCGGTAAAACCGCTCCCCATCTCTGTAACAAAGTTGCTTCGAAGCTTAGAATTTAACCTGGATACCGACGATACCAGCCCAGCCCTCGTTGCTGTTCGCTGCAGTCGTCAACTCATCTTCCATTTCGACGAAGGTGAGGGTACCGAGTAAGGAAATCCCTGGTCCGATGTCATAAGAACCACCGAATTGGAGGGTATCCTGGGTGTCATCACCGGCTGTCAGCTTGGTGCCAGGCGTATCCAAATGGGTGTACGAAACAGCGACACCCCAGGGGCCGGACCTGTACTGAGCACCGATATCCCACGCCGTCACGTCCTCACTGTCGACTAAACCCGGATCTGAGCTATTCTGAGCGCCAGTACCTTCAGTTTCAAGATAAGAACCACCGACGGTGAACCCGGCAAAGCCGATGAGCGCACCGGCACGCAAGTTTTTGTTGTTCACGGCGTTACCAGGAGTAGCGATACCTGCGGTACCACCCCAGTTACGGTAGTAACCAACGTCAGCCTTAACATCGACATCACCAAGCTTACGCTCGAACGTCAAGGTGATGTCAGCCTGTTGGTTTGAGGTATTCAGAGCGTTATCGGCGACGACTTCACTGTTGTTATCGTCAGGACGATAACTACCACCGAGACCGAAACCGGCATAACGCGGTGTGTAGTAAACGATTTTAGCAGCATCGCTACCGCCGATGTGAGTAGCCATTGTTGCGTTGGTAGCAAGCCTATAGCCGGTGGCGGCAGCTGGACGAAGGATGAAGTTGAACTTATTCGGGGCGTCCGCAGGAAACACACCCAGCATCGGCGCACGATGCTTGAGAACAGCCGAAGCGGACTTGGTCGAACCGATACGAACTTCACCAAAAATACCAGAAATGGACATGTAAGATTCGTCGATCGCGTTGTCTTCAATGCCGCCGTCGATACCACTGTTGGCGTTCGCGTGATCGCCTTCAAGCTCGACCAGAACGGCGATTTGGATGCCGTTGTCGAGCTTCGTCTTACCTTTGAAATGGATTTCCGAGTCAACAACCATGTTGAAGTCGGCACGCTTCGTTCCAGTTGCTGTTTCGAAGCCGCTGTTTTGGGACGAAAAACCCATATAGGCGCTCATGAAGCCGCCGACGCTGATCGAAAGTTTTTTCGCCTGCGCAGCGGCATCTCCGGCACCGAAGGTCAGAAGACCCGCAGCTGCCAGAGCAGTCGTTGTATAAAGAATCGGTTTCATTAGTTAGAACTCCTCCTAAAACACCCCTCGGCTGCGAAATACAGGGTCAGGGTAGTCGATTCACTGTGTAATCGGCAGCATAGAGCCATGAAGGGACGAATCGGTCAACAGCGTTCAGCCCGATCTGTGTCATATTTCGCGTGTTGTGGCATTCATGCAACATGATGTTTATCGCGTGAGATTTGGCGCTTTGCGGGCTAAAGGAGATCGATGTGACCTGATGGACACAACCTACTGACCAATATTACGATGATGGTGATCACCGTTATTGAGGACTCGATTTCCGGTGGGAGATCACCGGTTTCCCACTGGCGCGCGAGGGCCATAAAGACTATATTGCCTTGCGTTCGGCGGAATTTTTGAATTGACGGTGTGAGACATTGACTAAATCCTTCTTCTCAGCGACCCGGCGTTTTTACGGCATTTTTGTCTTGGGAACATTACTAGCCGCCTGCTCGGGCGGGGAGGTTTATGTTCCTGAAATTGTAAGGGGACAGGCTGAACAAGCTGCAGATCGAGACTCAGGACGGAACACGATTTTCGGAAAAGACGGTTTTTCCTTAGGCGGAACCCCCGACAAAGGAACCGGTTCCGGCTCGGGGCTTGGCGTCAACGCCTTCCTATGGCGCGCGACGCTCGATACGATTTCCGTTTGGCCGGTCAGTTCCGCGGACCCTTTCGGCGGTGTCATTATTACGGATTGGTACCAACCGCCCGAAGTTTCCGGCGAACGGTTTAAAATGAACGTCTATATTCTTGACCGCGCATTACGGGCCGATGGGGTGCGTGTCGCGGTATTCCGGCAAGTTCGCGATACTCAGCTTGGCTGGAAGGACGCGCCGGTCCAGCGCGAGACCTCAACCCGTCTCGAAGACGCTATTTTGATGCGGGCCCGACAGTTTAGAAACGAATCCCGCTAAGTAGCGTCCCGAGCGGGCTTTCTATAAGCCGTGCTTGCCAATAATCCCCGCAAAGCGTTATGTAGCCGCCTTGAGGTTGGGGTCGTAGCCCCTTGGCCGCGACAAGTTTTATTCCTGGGCGAGAATTCTGGCGCGAGAGTGATGGCAAGATATAACTCCAAAGAAACCGAAGCCCGCTGGCAAAAGGTCTGGGCCGACCGTAAATCCTTCGACGTCGAGATCGATCCCGCCCGTCCCAAATATTATGTTCTAGAAATGTTCCCGTATCCCTCCGGGCGGATTCATATGGGGCATGTTCGCAACTATACCCTCGGCGATCTTGTGGCGCGCTACAAAAAAGCGCGTGGATTCAACGTTTTACATCCGATGGGTTGGGATGCATTTGGGTTGCCGGCGGAGAACGCCGCGTTTGAAAACCGGGTTCATCCGGCGAAATGGACCGAAGAAAATATCGCTTCAATGCGCCAGCAACTGCAGTCAATGGGTCTTTCTTATGACTGGCGCCGGGAGCTTGCTACCTGCACACCCGATTATTATCGCCACGAACAGAAGATGTTCATCGATTTCGTCGAGGCCGGGCTCGCCTACCGACGTGAGTCTTGGGTTAATTGGGATCCAAAGGAGAATACAGTCCTAGCCAATGAGCAGGTCATCGACGGCAGGGGATGGCGATCAGGAGAGCTCGTCGAAAAACGCCAGCTTGCACAATGGTTTTTGAAAATCAGCGATTATTCCGAAGAGCTGCTGAGCGCACTTGAGGGGCTCGATCGCTGGCCCGACCGGGTCCGGATTATGCAGGAAAACTGGATCGGCCGCTCAGAAGGTCTACGACTTCGATTTCAGTTTACCGACCGCGACGATCAGCTGGTGGTCTTCACCACCCGCCCGGACACGTTGTTTGGAGCGTCGTTCTGCGCCATTGCCGCAAATCATCCGCTGGCCGAGGAAATAGCTAAGTCCGATAGCGCGTTGGCAGGCTATATTGCCGAATGCAATCGTCTCGGCACCAGCGAAGCCGCGATCGAAACCGCGGAGAAGTCAGGCTATGACACGGGGCTGCGCGTTAAACATCCGTTCCAGGAAGGGCATAGCCTCCCGGTATATGTCGCCAATTTCGTATTGATGGAATACGGAACCGGCGCGATATTCGGCTGCCCGGCCCATGATCAACGCGACCTTGATTTTGCCCGGAAATATGAACTCCCCGTCCTCCCTGTTGTCCTGCCGCACGGTTCAGAAGCAGAGGGATTCACGGTTGGCACGGATGCTTTCACCGATGACGGCACATTGTTCAATTCCCAGTTTTTGGACGGCATGACCGTTCCCGAAGCCAAGGACGAGATTTCGGGGCGTGCCGAAAAAGCGGGGATCGGCGCTCGTGAGATTAATTACCGGCTACGGGATTGGGGTGTTTCCAGGCAGCGTTATTGGGGGTGCCCGATCCCGATGATCCATTGCGCGGATTGCGGTATCGTCCCGGTGCCCGCGGCCGATCTGCCCGTCACCTTGCCCGAGGATGTCGATTTCGATAGTCCCGGCAATCCGCTGGCGCGCCATCCGACATGGAAACACATTGAATGTCCTCAATGCGGCAAGGCGGCGGAGAGGGAAACGGATACTTTCGACACGTTTTTTGAATCGTCCTGGTATTTCGCGCGGTTCTGTTCTCCGAACGCTGACGTCCCCGTGGATGGGGGTGCGGCCCGCTATTGGCTGCCGGTCGACCAGTATATCGGCGGGATTGAGCATGCCGTTCTGCATCTGCTTTATTCTCGATTTTTTACCCGTGCGATGGCGAAATGCGGGCATTTGGAACTATCCGAGCCTTTTGCGGGCCTGATGACCCAAGGCATGGTCCGACACGAGACCTATCGGGCAGCCGATGGAAGTTGGTTATTGCCGGAGCAGGTCGACCGGGACAGCAACGGTAACTCCGTGCACATCGAGACTAGAGAGCCGGTGACAATTGGCCGCTCTGAGAAGATGAGCAAATCCAAGAAAAATGTGGTGGACCCAGAAACGATTATCGGAACTTATGGTGCCGATACCGCGCGGCTGTTTATGCTGTCGGACAGTCCGCCCGACCGTGACCTGGACTGGACCGACGCGGGCGTGGAAGGCTCATGGCGTTACACCAATCGCCTCTGGCGCCTGGTCGACGAACCCTATTGTCCTTTGCCGCCAATCGGAACACCGATACCGGCCGTTTTTGGCCCCAATGCGGAAGCCGTTCGCCGGGCCGTTCACCAAACAATTTTCCATGTCGGCGAAGATCTTGACCGCTTTCACTTTAACAAAGCGGTTGCCCGCATCAGGGAGCTGACAAATAAACTTGAAACCTTGGATACCTCCGAGGAAGGCGCGGCTTGGGTATATCGGGAAGGCTTGGAAACCGCCGTACGGTTAATTGGGCCCATGATGCCGCACTTGGCCGAAGAAATGTGGCAGGCGCTCGGCCATAAGGTTCTCGTAGTGGATACACCTTGGCCTGAACATGACCCTTTAATGCTGGTCGAGGATAGTGTCACCGTTGGTGTCCAAGTCGCTGGGAAAATGCGCGGAGCAATTGAGTTGCCCCGAGATTGTGCGCAAGATGTTGCCGAAGCCGAAGCAATGAAATTGGACACCGTCCAAAAAGCGATCGAAGGCAAGACGGTCCGCAAAATCATATTCGTGCCAAATAGGATTCTAAATGTCGTGGTCTAATTCCTCTGGGACCAAAATTTTGAGCTTGTGCTTAGGAGTTTTGTTCCTTGCTGGCTGCGGGTTTCAGCCGATCTATGGTCGTGACGGCGATGTTGATATTCAAAAGGAGCTGACCGAGATATCGGTTCTTCCCATTAAAGACCGGGCTGGTCAGCAACTCCATAATCATCTGTTGGATTCCTTGAATCCGTTTGGCCGGCCGAAGTCACCGAAATATCGACTGAGTATTCAGTTGACCGAAACGCGCCAAGAGCTTGCTGTTCAAAAAACCGAATTGGCGACGCGGGTTAATCTCAGTTTTAATGCTCAGTTTCAGCTTTCAGCGGCGACGGGAGTTGGATCGTCTTTGTTTTCCGGGCGATCCCGTATTGTCGCAAGCTACAATATATTGTCTTCCGATTACGCCACCATTGTCGCCGAACAGGACGCGCGGTCACGGGCGATTCGGGAACTCAGCGCGGATATCACCAACCGACTTGCGGCGTTCCTACAGCTGTCGCAGAAAAAATGATGCTCTCCGGTGACTAAAATACAGCGGTCCAGGGTTGATGGGTTTCTCCGGTCTCCGGATCCTAATTTTCGGATGGCGCTGATATATGGTCCGAACCAGGGACTGGTCAGAGAACGAGCCCGGATAATCGCACAGTCGATTGTCGAAGATTTATCAGACCCATTCCGCGTTTCCAGTTTTTCATCGAGTGAGCTTAAGGCCGAACCAACGCAGCTTGTCGATACGGCCACAGCCTATGCGATGACAGGCGGTCGGCGATTAATCCGTGTAGAGTCAGGGACGGACGATATCACCGCGTCTTTACGGTTGGCGATTGATACAAGGGACGTCGAAGGTTTCGTTGTTATTGAGGGGGGAGATCTCAATCCGCGCTCACCTGTCCGAAAGCTTTGCGAAGGGGAGGATTGCATCGGCGTGATTGCGTGTTACGCCGATGACGAGGCTGCCCTCTCGGAAGTCATAAATCAGGTTGCCGCGGAACATAAATTACGCATAGGTCGCGACGCACGAGCGTTTCTTTTGCAACAGCTTGGCGCCGATCGTGGCTCGACGCGCGGTGAAATGGAGAAACTTGCCTTGATGGTCGGCGATAACACCGAGGTGAGTTTGCAGGACGCGATTGCTTCGGTTGGCGATAACGCGGCGCTGTCCATCGACGAGATTGTATTTTCGGTCGCCGACGGCGATCTTGCATCCCTTGATCGCCAGCTAACCCGGGCCTTAAATGAGGGCACAGCACCGGTTACCTTGATAAGGGCTGCAATGCGGCATTTTCAGCGCCTGCATCAAGCTGCCGCTAAAATGGCACAGGGACAGTCCTCTGATCAGGCCGTCAAATCGCTTCGGCCGCCAATTCTGTTTTTACATGTCAATCGGGTGAAACGTCAACTCGATCGCTGGGCACCCGAGCGGCTAGCGGACGCTCTCGTTGCGCTCACTGATACGGAGCTTGCTTGCAAGACAACGGGGCTGCCCGCAGAAGCCGTTTGTGGACGGGCGTTGATTTCCTTGGCGCGTGCCGCCGGACGTGGGTCCCGAAGAGCGGCGAGCCGTTAGCCGATTTTATCGCTAAAAAGATTGTCGATAGGGTCATCAACGCTATCATCTTCGGGCAGAGTGCTGTCCAGTTGAACCACGACGTTTTCTTTTTGAGTCTCCGGCTCTATTTCTTCTTCTCGAAAAGATTCGCCCACGGGGTCGTTGAGCGCCTCATCTAAGGGGTCTTCAGCAGGGCTGATGGGATGTCCATGAGCGCCCTGGCTTAACCGATGCAGGATTTCATCAAGCTGTTCCAATGACTCATAGGCGATGCTGATGGTTCCGCCCTTGGTCTTTGTGTTAATTGAGACCGCCAGTCCCAACAAAGTCGAAACATCATGTTCCAACGCGGCCGTGTTTGGATCTTTTGTCTTCGGTGACTTGTTTGGCTTGTCTCCACTGCCGGAGACCAATTTTTCAGTTTGACGAACATTGAGGCCGCGTTTCACGATGGTTTTTGCCAAGCCAATCGGATCAGCAGCATTGAGCAACGCCCGGGCATGGCCAGCGGATAATTCTCGCGAATTCAGCAGCGCCTTGACCGCATCGGGAAGGTTGAGCAGACGCAGCATGTTAGCGACATGACTACGGCTTTTGCCGACCGAACGGGCCAGCAGTTCCTGCGTATGGTTGAATTCCTTCATAAGCTGGCTGTAGCCCTCGGCCTCTTCGAGCGCCGAAAGGTCTTCACGCTGAAGATTTTCGACCAGGGCGAGTTCAAGTGCCTCTAGATCGGTTAAGTCCCGAATGGTCACCGGAACTTCGTGTAGCTGGGCGAGTTGCGCGGCGCGCCAGCGGCGTTCGCCGGCGATTATTTCGTAGTCGGTTTCCGCACCCTGCGTGGGGCGAACGAGGATCGGCTGCAGAATTCCGTTCTCACGGATTGAATCGGCTAATTCTTTTAGCTCATCCTCATCAAAGAAATGGCGAGGCTGATACCGGCTTGGACGCAACGTCTCGACCGGCAGGGTATTGCTGCCGGCCGCAGAAATGTGGGGTTCCGGTTCCGACGCCGCGTCAACGCCGACATCCCCGAGCAAGGCCGACAAACCACGGCCAAGATTTTGTCTTTTGCTATCTTCGGCCATCATGCGTGCAACCTGCTCTCGCGTTTGAGGACCTCGCTGGCGAGGTGAATATAGGCTTGGGAGCCGGCGCAGCGGGTATCATAAAGAAGGACCGGCTTTCCGTGCGATGGTGCTTCGGAGACACGGACATTCCTAGGTATGACTGTCTCGTACACAATATCTCCAAAATATTGACGTACGTCCGAAGCAACAGCATCGGACAGGTTATTGCGGCTATCGAACATTGTTAACACAATACCTTGTATCTCAAGATCGGGATTATAGGATTTTTTGATCCGCTCGATGGTGCGAACAAGGTGACTAATCCCCTCGAGCGCAAAGAATTCACATTGTAGTGGCACTAGCACCGCGTTAGCTGCGGTCAGGGCATTAACCGTGAGAAGGCCGAGGGCGGGGGGGCAATCGATCAGCACATAGTCGTAGTCGTCGATACGCTCAGCCAGGGCAGTCTTTAACCGAAACAATCGGTCTTCGAACTCGACCAACTCGATTTCCGCACCCGAGAGGTCAACGCCGGACGGTACAACGTGCAGGCCGGGGATCGATGTTTCGACGATCGCTTCGCTGATCGAATTTTCACCAATCAGAACATGGTACGAGTTAATTGCCCGCTGATCATGCCTCACACCGAGTCCGGTGCTGGCATTACCTTGTGGATCGAGATCGAGGATCAGGATCTTTTTCCTCACCGCGGCCATGGCCGTCGCGAGATTAATCGCCGTTGTCGTTTTGCCGACGCCCCCTTTTTGGTTGGCGACGGCGATGCAACGTGATTTTTGAATGGATAGCGGATAATCAGATATGGTCATGTCGCCTCGAAAATTTGGTGACCTTTAGGATGGTGCCCGCATCGTCTGTTAAAGAATTCTCTTCCATAGAGGAGATATTCCACGATTTTAGTGATTCCGTCAATTCTTCCCGCCATTTACCACCCTTTAGGAACAGGCATGTTCCGCCCCTTTCAATGAGTGGTTCCGCATAAGAAAGTAGATTTGTCAGAGAGGCACAGCCCCGCGCCGTGATCACAGACCATCGATCTGAAGTGGGGACATCTTCAATCCGGCAATTCCGAACGGTAACGTTTGCATCGGTTTCCCGCGCAACGGTTCTTAAAAACGCTGCTTTTCGGCCAGTACTTTCGATGAGATCGACCGGTAGCCCGGTGGCAATGGAGAGAACCAAACCGGGAAAGCCCGCGCCACTCCCTAAATCAGCAATGCTGTTTGCCTCAGATGGAAGGAATGGGACCAGCTGGAGTGAGTCAAGGATATGGCGATGCCAAATTATTTCAACGGTTCCCGGGCCGATTAAATTTATTTTCGATTGCCAGGTTTTTAGGAGTTCAGTGTAGCGTTCCAGCCTGTGGATTGTTTCACGTGAAACGTTAAATTCGGATTCAATCCGATTTTTGATTTCCTGGTCACTATTATTTGACGATCCCGTCATTTCAACGTCCCGTCAGCGACACGGGGACAATCGGTTGAAATTCTTTCACGCGGCCCGTTTACCGGCTCTTCGGACATGTCCGAGCAATGCCGTCAATGCCGCCGGCGTAACACCAGAAATCCGCGCCGCAGCGCCTAATGTCGCCGGTTTTGCTTCAGTAAGCTTGAGACAGACCTCCATCGAAAGACTCGCGATACTCGAATAGTCAAGATCGTCGGGTAGGGTCAAATCTTCGTCCCGTCGGAAGGCAGAGATGTCAGCTTCTTGGCGATCCATATAACCGGCATAGCGCGCTTCAATCTCAAACTGTTCGGCGACATCGCCGCGAACCGACGCGAGCTCCGGCCAGATCACAGCAAGACTGTTCATGGTGATATTGGAATAGGCCAGGAGCTCCAGGACATTTCGACGCTGTCCATCCATGTTGACGTTGATACCGTGCTTTGACAAGGCGTTCGGTGTTGCCGTCAGGTTGGTGGATAACTCTGTCGCCCGGGCGAGAGCAGCGATTTTTTCTTCGAAAGTTTTTTGCCGTTCGGGCGATACGCACCCTATTTTGATTGCGAGAGGGGTCAGTCGGCGGTCCGCATTGTCGGCACGAAGTTGAAGCCGATACTCAGCCCGCGACGTAAACATTCGATAGGGCTCACTCGTCCCGAGATTGACAAGATCATCGATCATAACGCCGATGTAGGCATCAGCACGGTCGAGGATGACGGCGTCCAATCCGCCGGCCATTCGGGCCGCGTTTATACCGGCAACGATGCCCTGGGCACCGGCTTCCTCGTATCCGG
>JAQCKY010000599.1 GCA_027592155.1 Pseudomonadota bacterium | reverse complement strand
GTATCGTCGCGGTCGTCGTCACCGAGATCAGCCTGATCACGCCGCCGATCGGGCTCAACGTGTTCGTCATGAAGTCGATGCTGCCCGATGTGCCTTTGAGCGCGATCTTCCGGGGCATTGGCCCATTCTTCTGCGCCGACATCGTGCGGCTGCTGCTGGTCGTATTTTTTCCGGCTCTGGCGCTGTGGCTGCCGGGATTGGTCTACGGGCCCAGCTAACCGTTTTTTCGCGCCGTAATTCGAACCGCCGTCAGATAGGAGAACGGCGTATGCCCGTCAATCTGAATGTCCGTAAAGCCCGCGACCTCGATAGCGTTGCGCAACTCTCTCTCCGGCACGGCGCCGCCCAGCGACGTTGAACTCGACAACGGATCTTGTAGGACTTCAGCCGGCAGATCGCGATCCCGCACCATATCCCGGGCGACCAAACGTCCGCCGTCACGGAGGATCCGGGCGGCCTCTCGGAAAGCTGCTGGCTTGTCCGTGGCCAGATTAAACGACGCATTGGCAAACACGATATCCACCGTACCGTCCGCGAGCGGCAACTGCTCCATGTCACCGCAGAGCGGGAGCGTCGCGACGCTGGAATTTGGATCGGAAGCCTCTCGGGCGCGGTGGAGCATGGCTTCGGTGAAATCGAGGGCAATAACCGTCGCTCCGGCGGGCATTCGGCTGGCGATCAGCCGGGCATCGAGACCAGCCCCGCAGCCGAGATCGACGGCGACCGAAACGTCAGACAAATCCACATCTTCCAGCAGGTAGCCGCAGCCGCTGTAGTTACCCAGCACGGATGTCGGAGTCCTCTTCGCCCACTCGGATGGATAACCGGCCTCCAAAACGCGTTCCGCACCGCCGGGAGGAAATGTATTCTCCCCGGCGAGGCGGCTGTAGCGTTTGCGTATCTGCTCTTTTACCTGGGAGGCCCAGGACTTCATATCAGGAGCAGGCTAGCAGGATTAGTGAGGCATATGGTCGGGGTTCCAGAACGTGCCCGAACGGATCATGCCGGCGATGCGTTCGCCGTGTTCGATCCAGCTGTTCTCATTAAAGTCAGCCTGTTTCTCGCAGTCGAATTCAACGCGCTCAACACGAGCGTCCCATTTGCCGTCGCCATGATACTCAACGACCGCATAAGACGGACGAGGATCGCCGTCCCAGCTCATGCCGACGGCAGCGGCGCAAACCAGCTTCTGCATCTTGCCGTTTGATTTTTTGAAGTTGCGCACCGACGGGCCATGAATGTGGCCATGCGCGCCGATGTCAAAGTCATACCCTTCGAGCTTTTCCGCAATCTCGTCGTCGGTGAGACGGAATGGGAACGCTTCCTCGTCACCAATTTCATACGGCGTGGCGTGGAAGATGTGGAAGTCATGGCCCAACTCCGGCGAATAGGTGATGGAGTAGGGGCGCTTATCGAGCCACTCAAGCAAGTCTTTGCTGATCCGCTCTTGGGTGTGCTGCATCATCCGGAACATCCACTCTTGGTGCGGGCTCTTCGGCTCACCCCATTCCCAGACGTTGCGAGTCACCCAGAGATCGACGTTACCGATAATGACCTCAATTTCGGGCATGCCCTTGATCCGTTCAATGACTTCTGCCGGCTCGGGGCCGAGGCCCACGAGATCGCCGATGACGACGACCTTGTCGGCTTCTTCCTTTTTCACGGCTTCCTGAACAGCGTCGAGCTGCGGAATCTGGCCGTGGATGTCAGAATAGAGGACCCATTTAAAACTCATTGTTGCGTTCCTTCCGTACGTGGTGCGCCCCCTTATCCGGGGCTGGATGCGGCGATGCGGTTTGCGCGCACCGTCATCAACCTGAATGAGAGAGTTCAGTTTTGGTGCGTATTTATATGCCTTCCAGGTTAAAGCATTGGATCGGTCATTTCAACGGCGACTGCGCCTAAATACCCATGATTTCCGCCCGATACATGGAATTGATCGCGCCCGCCTATGCCAGGCCTCGGCATAAGCCTCCCGGGCCATTGTGTTTGCTAGGTGTTGACCTGACCGGAGCCGCACGGTAATTCCCGCCGTCAGAGAATAGGGGATAGCATGAGCGACGAACTTGTCTGCAGTTTGGACGACATAGAAGACGGTGCCGCCAAAGCACTGGTTGTCCGGGTTGAAGGAAAACAGCGTAACGTCGTCGCCTTGCGCCGGGACCCCGAATTCCACGTCTTTATCAATAATTGCCCTCATGCGAGCCAGTTTCTCGATGCCGTACCCGGTAAGTTCATCGGTCCCAACCCGGATCATATCCGCTGTGGAATGCACGGCGCCTTGTTCCGTCTCTCAGACGGATTCTGTACCGCGGGGCCCTGCGAGGGTGAGAGCCTAAAAGCTGTGCCCATCGAAGTTAGGGGCAGCGACGTCTTTGTTGTAGAGTAGATCATTGAGTGGAGGAGGGGCCAGAAGGGCCCGAAAGTGCCATGGATATAGACGATCTTGATCGCCAAGCGCACCGTGATTTGGCGGCGCTGCATGCGAAAATCTCGGAACTCGATGAAGACGGCCTCGATCTGCTGTTCCGGGAGGCCCGAACGGTTAATGGCTGGCTCGGCCGGGAGGTCACGGATACTCAAATCCGCA
>JAQCKY010000598.1 GCA_027592155.1 Pseudomonadota bacterium | reverse complement strand
ACTCCCTCTATCGGTTCGAGGCGAATGTCCGATCCGCGACGGTGTTGGGCATCGTCGGTGCCGGCGGCGTCGGCATGGCCTTGTCCGAGGCCCTTAGGGGGTTCGATTTTTCCGCCGGGTCCGCGATTCTTTTGATCATCGTCGTGACCGTTTCCTTGCTCGACATCTTTTCTCAATATCTCCGCAAGGTGGTCATTGACGGCCAGGAACATCAGAAATTAGGCCTCTATTTTGCCTTTATGCTCGTCGTGTTCTTATTGATCGAACTGGCGGTGCGGAAGGTGATCGACGTTAATGCCATCATCTTCGGTGTGTAATCCGGCCGTCTCGCATGAGGGCTCGGATTGCGACGCTTAATAGCTGGAAATGCGATGGCGATTATGACCGTCGTCTGACGACGATGGGGGATCTCCTTGAAACGTTGAGACCCGACATCGTTCTGCTTCAGGAAGTCTTCGCCGTCCCCGACAAGGGGATCAACACCGCCCTAAGTTTGGGTGGGCGTCTCGGAATGGATGTCGCCTATCACGCGGCACGTGAGAAACCGAGGTCGTTTGCCGGATCGATGGTTCTCTCTCAATCCGGTATGGCCATCCTGAGCAACAGTCCAATCATCCATGCCTCGGCCATTCCGTTGCCAACCGTCGCGGAGGACGGAGAGCGGATTGCCCAGCTTTCTGTTATTGGTGGCGATCTATGCCTTAGTGTCCTGAATGTGCATTTGTGCCACCTCCGGGAACGCCGCGATCTTCGCCAATTGCAATATGCTGAAGGCCTCGGGGTCCTGTTGGAAAGCGATCCGGATCGCGTCATTATTGCCGGCGACTTTAATGACAATGCTGACAGCGCGTGGTTAACGGAGGCCGTCTATCCGGATGCCACCCCTGTTCGGAACAGCCGGGCCGGGCACCTCGACCTTGAGAAGACCCCGACGCTGATTGACCCCGCGCAGAATGCGACGGCCTGCCTCGATCATATTCACCTGCTTGGTGACACGGCGGCTGTTGCCACCCTATCCCATCACGGCGATACTTCGGTGAGCGACCATTGTCTGGTCATGGCGGAGATTCAATGGCGGTAGCTCTTATATTATTGCCTGGAAGATGACACCGACGACGATGGCACCGGCAATGCCAAGGCCCAAATAGGCGGCAAAGACCGGGCGTCGCACGAGCGACCAGACCGCCGCCATCGCTGGAATTGAACTGACCGCCCCAGCAACCATGAAGGCCATGGCTGAACCAGCAGTCATCCCTTGTTCCATCAATCCAGCCACGAGCGGCGGCGCGGCGTAGCTGTTGAGGTAAGCCGGGGCCCCGACCAACGCGCCGGTGACGATGGGCAGGAAGCCCTCGCCCCCGACAAGGGTCGCGATCAGTTCGGCGGGGACATAATGGATCAAAAGGGCCTCAATCATGTAAGCGAAGGTGAGCCATTTGAGCAGGAACAGCGCGTTCGACTTTGATTGATCGACAAAGGTTTCGCGGCGCGACGGCTCATTCCAAAATGACCAATTGGGCTGTCCGGTGAAAGGAGACGGGCCGCAACCGCAACCGCCGACGGCGGAGTCGGCCCTTAAGGGATTGGCGAACCAGCCGCGTCGCGTCAGGGCGCTGAGAGCAAAGCCGCCTACCAGGCCAAGTGCGACGGCGGCGATGGCCTTACCGATGGCGAAATCCCAACCCAGGGCACCGGCCGTGATCAACAGCGTCGGCGGATCGATCAGCGGCGATGAAAGCCAGAACGCCATGACGGCGGACAAGGGCGCACCGACCGCCAACAATCCGGCAATAAAGGGGATAACCTCGCAGGAACAGAACGGCGCCAGCCCGCCGAAGATCGCGGCAAACACGATCATGCGCGACTCATTGCCTTCGAATGCCTTGGCAATGACGGTCTCGGCGCCCGTCGCCTTGAGGTAGCCAATCATCAGGACGGCGACGGCAATGTAAGGTGCGGTGCCGAGCAATGCGGAGGCTGCCGTGTCAAGGAAGGGAACAATGTTTTCCGAATCCGCTGCGAAAACGAAGAGCGGGAATAACGCGGCGAGAAACCAGACGGAGTTTAGCCATTCGAAGCTTCGGCGGAGGCCTTGATATCCCTTGAGGGCGAGGTCGGACATGTTGTTTTCCTCTTATTCGTAAATTTTGGCGCGAATTTTGGGTTCGACGGCGGTGCCGCCGGGCACCACCCAAACCGGCTCGGAAAAATGGCTTATTTCAACCTCACCGTTTTCCGTCTTAAACCTGAGGCCGCGCCCGCAGCTCATGGCGACGCGGCGGCCGCCGGCGGGATTGAGGCCCGGGGAGAGCTTATCCACCCCCCATTTCAAATGGTGGGCGAGATCCCAGAAGATCAGCGCGCCGTCTGGCTCGAAAACGAGCCAGCAATGCATATCGAGGGTTTCAACCTTGTCGGGATGAAACCAATAGCCCGCGATATACTGTCCCCGAATATCGAGGCTTCGGGCAGCCGCGAGCAGAAAGGTGTTAATGTCTACGCAACTTCCCTTTGTCGTGCCGCAAATCGCCGGAACCGAGTCCAACCCGTCATTGAAGCGGACATCCTGATGCCCGTACCCGAACATATCCGCG
>JAQCKY010000597.1 GCA_027592155.1 Pseudomonadota bacterium | reverse complement strand
ACGGTTCGCACCCTCTTGGGAATCCCAAAAATGATTCAGTCAAACTCAAAACCGCTCTAGGGGTTAAGCGCGTCCTCGATGCGGACGGAAATGCCTTCGAGGCCTTGGCGCATTTCGCCGCGAATGAACTCGGCCCGTTTCATCGGGCTGCCCGACCGGCGGTTCGGGAAGCGCTGAGTCCAGGCATCGACCTTCACGGCAAGTGTGCAAAGAGCGCCACCGACGACGACGTGGTTGCGGGTGCCGGAGCCGTTATCGGTGGATTGATCATCGGCCGGGAATTTATGATTCCAAAACACCGGACTTCGGCGGCATAAGCACCAATAGCCCGCCGAGCATCGTTCCGGCGACGGCAACGCCGGCCATGGCAAAATAGGCCTGGCTCCCGATACTCCCGTAGAGCGATCCGGCGAGCAGCGTGGTGATGCCAATTGCGAAACCCATGGCCACCGATGCTAAAAGGCTTTGCGCCGTCGCCGATAACGACGGCGGGATATAGTCGGAGATGTAGTGAATAGCCCCCAAATGCGTCGCACCGAAGGTCAGGCCGTGCAGCACTTGGGCAATGATCAGCGGGAGGAGGGCGTCGGTTGATCCCGTGATCAGCCACCGCGCTATACCCGCCGCACCGCCGAGGGCGATCAGGATACCGGGTTTTAGGTACCGGAGAACAATGGCGCTGTACCGGAACAAAATGATCTCGGCGATTACACCGATGGACCAGAACATGCCGATCGTGGTTTCCGAATAACCGATGCTCTTCCAGTGTATTGTTCCGAACCCATAGACTACCGCGTGACTGCTTTGAATCAGCGCGGCGGCCCCCAGCATGATGACAAACGGTTTTGATTTTAAAAGGGGGACGATAGGCAGGCGGTGCTGGGTCGATTTCTGCATGCGGGATTTTGGCAGGATGAGGCAAATGACGAACATCAGAGCGATACCGGTGAGTCCCAGCAGATAAATTAGCGATGGTGGCGATCCTTCCAGCACCCGGCCACCCAGAATGGCGGTGAGAATAAAGGTGATCGAACCCCAGAGGCGGATGCGGCCATAATTCGCACCCTCCTGGCGGACGATGTGCATGGTCAGGCTTTCGCCGAGGGGCTGGGTGGATGACCAAAACATAAAAAACAGGATTGAAACCAGCAGGATCGGCCAAAATCCGTCGGTAACCCCGTAGGCCGCAAATGAAAGCGTCGCGGCACCGGCCATTAGCGTCATCAGCGGTTTGCGGAGTCCTCGACGGTCGGCGTACTGCGCAATGAGAGGATTGGTGAATCCGCGCACGAACGGAGCGGCCGCGAGGACGATCCCGATCTCAGCCGCACCCAATCCCTTCGACGACAGCCAGACCGGCCAAAAGGGCAATAAAATTCCAGTCACCGCGAAATAACCGCCGTAATAGAACGCCAGCCGAACCGGGTTTGATACGGCGCTCACACCTTTCGTCGCAGTGTCACTGGATATTTATTCCCAATTACGCCTCCGGCCAGCCAGGCTCTGCATTGGCGTGCTCCTTGATCTCTGCCGTATAGGCATCGCGGAACGGGGTTTCATTTGGGGCGACAAAATTGCCGCTGCGGTGACCGCGATAGATATGAGAATCGTCGACGCCGGGCAGCAGTTCCGTCGGATCGTTTTGATGCCGTTGAACGAGGCGGAGCAAGGCGCGGCGTGCCCGGGCGATCATTTCATCGCTGGAGGCGAGATGTTCGAAGGTGCGGTCGGTGATCGGGCCCATGGTCCCGGCAATGGCGTTGTCTTGGACCTGGATGCCGATGATCCCGCTATAGACACCGCCGTCGCGCTGCAGATCCCGGTCGATCAAATAGTCGTTTTCCGGCGCATTGGGTATTCGCCAGCGTCCCAGCCAATCGGTCGTATTCTCTTGGTATTCAGCCGTAAGCGGGCCGGCACCGACGCCGGGCAATGGCGCTCCGCTTTCAAGGTGACTCGCGGGGCCACGGTCAAACCGTTTGGTAAAGAAGATCGTCATCGTATGGCCGTCATCCATGGGGATATAGCCCTTCATGCCGATCAGGGCGTGGAGGTCGCCGGCCGGCGGCATGATCCAGAAGGGCACGATGAATTGCGCCAGCCGCCAGTGGGTGCTGATCTCGTCCGCCGGCCGGTAGGCGCCGTACATCAAACCCATGGGGGTCTCTTCGATATGGAACTGGGGCGCCCGGTCGATCGCGAGGTGGTAGTATTGATTGCCCGTTGGTGTACTGCGGTCGATGCTTGCGGGGTCGATACCGCCGAGATGGAGAAAACCGAAATGCGAAGTGTCGATATCGTTCTCGAGACCCTGCAGCCAATTATATTCCATCTGGATGAAGCGGACATGGATCTCATCCTCGGGGATATCGTTGAGCTCGAAATCGGGGAAGGGCGGCGGGGTTTCCCGGTTTCCCATATAGACCCAGAGCGCACCGAATTTTTCGACGGTCGGATAAGCCTTGGCGTGAACTTTATGTTTGAAATCCTGATGGGGCGGCACGTTTGCCATATCCAGGCATTTGCCGGTCACATCGAATTTCCAGCCATGATAGACGCAGCGGATGCCGTCTTCCTCGTTGCGTCCGAAGAACA
>JAQCKY010000596.1 GCA_027592155.1 Pseudomonadota bacterium | reverse complement strand
TTGAGATGGCCTGAGGGGACAGTGCGCTAGGGGAAAGGGATCTGTCATTTGCGGTAACCCCAGTTGCTCCCGATCCCTCACCGCGCCCGCAACAATGCAACGATTAGCAGAGACCGGAAAACTACGCCGGCCACCGAAGCAACTTTTTCAATAGCTTCAAATGATTTCCGTACCACCAAATTCAGGCTGCCAAACACACTGGCTCGGGTCATAGCTTTGACGAAAGAAACTGAAGGGAGAGTGTCGGGGTTAATGAATTTGCGCGGGATACCAACTCAGCAATCTGTCATAAGTCCCTGCAAGGCTCTTGAGCATTGCAGGGTCGATTATTTAGGCGGGGTTGTTGGAATCCCCGATGAGCTTTCGCCGAGCATACGAGACGGTCTCAGGAAACCGAGCCCATCCCAACGCAGCACTTGCGGCAAGAATCGCCCCGGCGACAAAGATCATCGTGATTTCAACATGGACAATATGGGTCATAACAGCACCGATCATGAATAGTGCCAGTCCGATAGCTGAAAGGCCACGCAGGACTGGCAGGAACAGCGCCAAGCCGCCCACGATCTCGATCACGCCAGAGATCGCGACAAGCCATATTGGAAGCCCCCAAGCCTCGAATTTCGCTTCCCATTTTGGGGGATCGATGAACTTGCCGGCACCAAATGCTATGAAGACGATTGCGAGCGCAATGGCGCCGCCGATCAGAATCAGAGATTTCGTTTTTTCATTCATAGTTTTATTTCCAGTTTTGTCGTCGTTAGAGAGTGAAAATCTTGGCATCAAAACTCAATCAACACCTCAAGCTTGGTCGTGATATCAAATATCCGGAATGCATATACTCCGGTGAGGGTAACGGACAATTCACAAACGTATTACCGAGTGAACTGCCCGTTTCTCGGGAATGAAATCGACGCGATGGACCAACTGAAACCGACGTCACAAAACTGCCAAATTGGAATTTTGAACGGGGTCAATTTCGATCATTCACAGGATTAAGCCTGAAGGTATGCGACGCTGCTACCCCAGCCATACGGAAAACAACCGTTTACCGTACCCTATAATTCATACATTTTTAGCCCGAGACTTCCCCGTTTTGCGTAGCCGATTTAGGTGGGGTTTTCCGTCCCCCTAATGTCAGCTCAGATACCGACTCCAATTGTTTTCCCTACCGGTAGGATGGCCTCTGCCCCTCACCGTGCCCGCAGGATGTGCCGATGGCTGGGGTCATAAAGTTTGCTGTCTTCAAACCGCGTCTCGCCGAGCACGGCGCCGACGAGGATGAGGGCGGTGCGGGTGATTTTGGCGGCGCGGATTTTTGCGGCGATATCGGCCAGGGTGCCTCGGATCACTAGTTCATCGGGCCAGGTCGCGCGGTAGACGACCACGGCGGGGCAATCCTCGCCGTAGTAGGGTGAGAGTTCCTTGACCACTTTTCTGACGTTTCGCACCGACAGATGGATCGCCAGGGTCGCGCGGCTGCGCCCCAGAGTTTCCAGGTCTTCGCCCTCGGGCATCGGCGAGGCTTTGCCCTCGGTGCGGGTCAGGATAACCGTCTGGGAAATTTCCGGCAGGGTGAGTTCCCGCTGCAGGATCGCCGCCGCCGCCGCGAAGGCGGGCACGCCAGGGGTGACGTCGTAATCGATGTTCAAGTCGTCGAGCCTGCGCATTTGTTCGGCAACGGCGCCGTAAATGGAGGGATCGCCGGAATGAACGCGGGCGACGTTTTTGCCGTCCGCCTCGGCCTTGACCATATGCGCGATGATATCCTCGAGGGTCAGCGGCGCGGTATCGATCACCAGGGCGGTGTCCGGCGCGGCGTTGACGATCTCAACCGGAACCAAGGATCCCGCATAAAGACAGACTTCGCATTCCTTGATGAGGTTCAGTCCGCGAACGGTGATGAGGTCGGGGGCACCTGGCCCCGCGCCGATAAAATGTACTGTCATATTCCTTTGGCCGCCATTGGTTAGCCGTCTGTGGTTAGCGATCCGTCACGTGATAGCCGCGCGGGGTGTAAATCCATTGCCGGCCCTGAGGGCCGAGAGAGTCTTTGGCGCTGTTGAGCGTACGGGTCTGGGAGTTGCCGATGAGCACGGTGGTGAGCATGTCCGCCATGTCCGATGTCAGTTCGCCCAAGGTGACATGCTCGATCGCCTCATTTTCACGGCCGAGATTTTTGGCCAGCACCACCGGGGTCGCCTCGGGCCGATGGCCGAGCAAGATTTCCTTGGCGATCATCAGTTGGTTGGTGCGTTTTTTCGAGACCGGATTATAGAGGGCGACGACAAAATCCCCTTCCGCGGCGGCCTCCAGCCGTTGGGCGATGGTCTCCCACGGCGTCAACAGATCGGAGAGCGACACCGTGCAAAAGTCATGGCCGATCGGCGCGCCCGACCGGGCGGCGGCAGCTTGCAGGGCGGAAATCCCCGGCACGACGTTGATCTCAAAACGGTCTTCGAGCTCAGCGTAGGTGGCATCGAGACACTCAAACACCAGCGTCGCCATGGCGTAGATCCCGGCATCGCCGCTGCACACGAGGGCGACGTTTTTGCCCGAGGCGGCAAGGGCGATGGCTTTTTCGACGCGCTCGGTTTC
>JAQCKY010000595.1 GCA_027592155.1 Pseudomonadota bacterium | reverse complement strand
TGAGCCTGGATTTCATGCCCGCCGGCATCGAGCCGCTTCAGCGCCTCGGGGTGCGATTCCGTAATGATGGCGCTGGTCGAACTGGTAACCTTGACGTCCAGCTTATCTGCGATATCCAACATCCGATAGAGGCCGTGTTTGAGGGCATATTCGGCCCACTGCAGCGCCGCTGTGTCTTTGAAACCAGGCTTTAGAGGATTACCCATCGGCGAGACGCCAGGGGAGTCGCCTTCAACCCACCACTCGAATGGGATGTTAATACTGACGGCCATCGGTTTGTCTTTTGGCCAACCTTCGGGAAGCTGTGTGTCCATATGGCGATCTTGTCCTTCTTCCTATTGTGTGCGGCTATACGATGCCGCTTAATTTTAGACACCGGTGCAACGACGTAAGAACACCGGTAACCCACCGCAATTTTTCATCATGCGGGCGTTGGAATCAAACAAACTGCGCGTCAGCGGTAAATTGAGGGCTTTGCGCCCTTTTAGGCCGGTTTATCGGCCAGTTTTTTCAACAGCCTAAGAAGAATCTGTTTTTCATCATCAGTCAATCCATCGCTGATGCGGTCTTCGTGCTGGGCCACGAGCGGTTTCAGAACCGCGAGCAACTCCTTGCCGGCGGCGCTGAGCACCAAGGCATAGGACCGGCGGTCGACCGGCGACGGGCGGCGTTCCAAGAGATCACGGCCCTGAAGCGCATCGATAACGGCAACCATGGTGGAGCGCTCGATACCGACGGCCCGCGCAAGGGCGGACTGACTCAATCCCGGATTGGCGGAGATTAAGGCCAGAACCCCGAACTGACCCGGCGTAATTTGCTGGGCCGCCATGGTACCGACAAAATCATTGAACACGGTGAGCTGCGCTCGCCGCAAATGATAACCGATCAATTCCGGAAGAATATCGTGATCGAGTTCTTCCGGACCGTCGGCTATTTCCTCTAAGTCTGCGTCAGCTTGCTCTTGCACACTCAATCTATTGGACGTATCCAACCCTCAATGAAGTCGGCGGAACCATAGGAATTATGGACAATCATGTCCAACATGCAGCGCAAAAGATGACGTCATCATGTTTGATTGGCTGAGTCTGGAAGCGGTTGCATTGATCGTCGCCCTGTCGGCGATCGCCTTGGTTTTTATCTATAGTCTTATCCTCGGGACCCCGCCAACCCCTACATCGCCCAAAGTTTTGGCCCGCCTCACAGTGGCGTTGCCGACCCTTGGGCCGGGGACGGTCTACGAATTGGGATCGGGGTGGGGCGGCGTCGCAACCAAGCTTGCAAGGACGTACCCCGACCATGTCGTGGTGGCGATCGAAGCGTCACCGCTGCCCTGTCTTGTTGCGGCCCTGCGCCGTTGGTTCTTCGGGCCGGCAAATCTGCAGGTTCGCCTGGGAAGCTTCTGGAACTATCGGCTGGACGATGCCGCTGCTGTCGTCGCCTATCTGCAGACCGACGTTATGGAAAAATTACGGCCAAAATTCGAATCCGAGTTACGACCGGGGACCGTCATCATCACCCACACGTTCCGCGTCCCTCAGTGGGAGCCCTTTATGGTCTATGACACCGACGACCTCTACAAAACGCCGATATATCTCTACGAGATTGAGGAAAACGGCGATTAGGCGAGCTCTTCCTGGCGCGCCTTGGCAATCTCGCGCAGCTCAAACCGTTGGAGCTTACCGCTGCCGGTTAGCGGCATAGCGTCGAGATAGAAAATTTGGCGTGGGCATTTATAGATGGCGAGATTGGCCGTGAGAAAATCGGTCAGCTCTTTTTCAAATCCCGCCTTGTCGGATTCCACGTCAGGTGCGACGACAAAAAGGGCTAGCCGGATGAGGCCGTCTTCATTGGGAACGCCGACCACCGCCGCATCGGCGACCTTTTCGTTTTTGAGGACATATTCTTCGATCTCCAGCGGGCTGACCCATTGGCCCGAAATCTTCAACATGTCGTCGCCGCGGCCCTGATGCTCGTACCAGCCTTCCGCGTCATAGCTGAACATATCATTGGTACAGTACCAGCCGTCCTGAAAGCTCTCCCGGGTGCGGTCCTCGAGCTGCCAATATCCGCCGGCCACGGAGGGCATCTTGACCCATAAGATGCCGGGCGTATCCGGCGCGGTCACCGCATTACCGTCGAGATCGATCAGCTTTACCTCGGTGCCGGGGGTCGGTTTACCGCAAGTGCCGCCCCGGTATGAGTTTTTACCGTTGGCGATCATCAAAAAACAGGTCTCCGTCGCACCGATCCCATCAAAGAGGGGCCGTCCCGTCGCCTGCTCCCAACGGTTGAACAGCGAAACCGGAAGTTTTTCTCCGGCGGAGATATAGGTCCGAATATTTTTAAATGCCTGTTTTTCCGCCGCGCCATCGCGCAATAAATTTCGATAGAACGTCGGTACGCTCAACATCACTGTCGGCTCATATTTTTCCACCAAACGCGTAATGGCATCTGGGTCCGGCCAGTCCGGATACAAAATTACCGCCGCGCCGAGGGTCAGCGTTTGGAAGAAGCAATGGGCCAGCGAAAAGGCAAAAAACAATTTGGACGAACAGAAAACTTTATCTCCGGGACCAATGCCATGCATTTCATCCAA
>JAQCKY010000594.1 GCA_027592155.1 Pseudomonadota bacterium | reverse complement strand
AAGAAACCGACAGCCTTTTCCGGCTCACCGTTATCCATAAAGTGGAAGCCGAGCGCGAGCTGAAGTTCCGGATCGTTCGGCGCTCGCTCGCTGGCCGCAGCGATAAGACCCAAACTTTTTTGATCGGCGCCCAGGCTTTGATAGAGCATGCCGACGAGTTTTAGATAGCGAACATCATCCGGCAGTTGATCGAAAATGCCATCGAGGCATAACTCAGCCTGCTCAATCTCCCCGTGTTCGTTGAGGGTGACGGCTCTCTCCAAAGCCAGCGTGAGATTGTCCACGGACAAGCCAAACCTCCTGAGTCTCGGGTAATTCGTTCAGTGCCTCCGGGCGCCGGTCGACGCCGCGACTTACATCGAGATTACGGATTCAATCACATAACCCCGGTCGGCAGGATATTTTCGCTGAATTTTTGCTCGGGCCGCCGACACGTCTTCCGCCTCAACTTCAATGTAATGGACGTCGGCCCAGTCATCCGAAAGATCCCGGTGACGTTCCCCTTCCCGCACCTTGTCTCGAACCTGCTGGTTAAATATCGCCACTTCGAACTCTGGCATTGCCCGCCCTAAATAATTTGAAACGAAATAATGGATACTCTAAGAGCGCTTTTCGACAACCTGCCGGAGTCCGCGAATCAAGGCTTGGCCAGCCTTGCCACCGTCCCCCTTGAGGTTCTGTGCCAGGATCATCTGCAACGCATCAACGTGCAAGCCCACAACTTCAATTGCCTTACGATTGCTCGAACCGCCCAAGCCATCGATAAACTGACATAATTGATTTGCGACGACAGTCATAAGATCGAACTTGAAGGTGCCCGCCTGCCCTTTAATCTCATGCGCAATCTCGAACACAGCAATAAGTTCCGCCGCGTTATCTGATCCCTTTGCGCTCAGCGCAGCGTACGCGAGCGCGAGTGTCTCCAAGGAGTTCCGAGCCGTGATGGCATAGCTGTCGGCCATATCGGCAATAACCTGTTCAGCCCGTTGGAGCGTTTCGGAATTAACGGCTCCCGGCCCACCTTCGGTAACTTTTTCACCAAGATGTTCCTCAGGTTCAATTAGCTGGGCGCGCGGTTGGTCAGCCATTTTATAATTTCCAATGATCCGAAAAATTCACGGAATCGGTATTAATCAAATGCATCTAATTCCTTAAAGAAGACCTAAATTGCGCAGTTCCGCCGCCATCTCAGCGGGAATATCCTCATCTCCCTCCGCCTCGGCCCCCTCTTTCTGGTCCGGCGGCGCATCCTCCAGGCGTAAATATCGCCACCCCTGGAAAGCTTTGTGAGGATGCAATTCCGTTCGAACGAGCGTGGGATCCAGCTCAATCTGACAGCGTCGACGGCCTTCCTCAGTCGTGATCGGCTCAATCGATAGGATCTTTTGCCGGACCCGGACGAACCGTTTGACAACCCAATAAATTGAGCCATCCGCGATCAATTCGTCGGCGCGTTTGGGGACGTTGCGGGTATAGGTTAACAGCCGAGCCTTACCCTTCCCGCCAGGGGATTGCGCCATGCGCTCTGCCTGCCGGTCGCGAAGATGATCCAGGCTTTCTATTCCCACCGCCATCCGAAGCAAATGAACAGGCATCAAGCAACCACGCTCAATCCGTCTCGTCGGCTTTGGCAGACCAGGAAGGCCGCCGTTTTTCGAGGAACGCCGTGAACCCTTCGATCCCTTCCGCCGTGTCTCGCCCCGACGCACTGGTCTGAACCAGCATATCAGCCAGATCATCGCTGATATGATCGTCGGCGACATCCAGAATAAGGCGTTTGGTATCGATAAGCGCCTGCGGACCGCCGCGTAAGAGCGCGTCGATAAGGGGCTCCGCAGCCGCGTCCAATCCACCCACGGGGCAGACTTCATGGACGAGCCCAATCCGATGGGCCTCATGGACATCGAATGTTTCAGCCGTAAGCAAGTAGCGGCGCGCCTGTCGCAGGCCGATTGCCGAGATCAGTTGCGGCAATATCGGCGCCGGCGTAATCCCAACGCGAACTTCGGTGACCGCAAAGCGCGCGTCTTCCGATGCGACGACGATATCGCACGCCGCGGCATAACCGGTACCACCGCCAAAACAGGCGTTTTGGATGAGGGCCATCGTTGGTTTTGCAAATTCAAACAACCCGCGCATGGCCGCCGTCGTCCAACGTGAGGCCTGTATCTTATAATCGGCGGGCGCCGTCGCGAGCTCCTTGAACCAGTTCACATCGGCGCCGGCGGAAAAATGTTTCCCGGCACCGCGCACGATCAACATTCGGACGTCTTTGTTCCGGCCCAATTCAGGTATGGTCTCGGAGAGCGTGCGAACCATCTCCTCGTTATAGCCGTTAAACACCTCCGGCCGATTCAAAGTCACAGTGACAATGCCCCGTGAATCAATATCCGTAACGACGGCCGCGTCAGCCATGATCGAAACAACTCCAATTCGAGAAAACGTCAGTCGTAATTTTCAGCTAAATTCTCACAGAGGTCACGCATCGATGCCGGTTACCACGGCAATTCGGTCCCGTCGTAATTAAAGAATTTTCCAGAATCCTGAGGCTCCAGTTTCTCAAGCGTCTTCCGGATGCCGGCAACGCTGTCGACCGGAT
>JAQCKY010000593.1 GCA_027592155.1 Pseudomonadota bacterium | reverse complement strand
GGAGCACCTCGCCCAAGGTAATCGCGAAACTACCATTTGCCGGGGCGAGCAGCACACGAACCCAGGGGATTGAAGCCATGGTGATCGCCAAGCTTCAGCCCGAACCGTCGGATCATGATCAGTCGCTCCTTGTGATTGAAATCAACGATACGGTCAGCGCGACCCGCATGCAGACCCAACTCGAGAAGGCCGGTATCAAGGCAAATATGGTCTCACGTTGGAATGACTCCACCCCGCCCTCCCGGTGGATCGATCTCTTGGAGTGTGAGGGCTTCATCGCCGCCGACGATCCTCGTCTTGCGGTCTTTGCCGATGAAATCAGCGATGGATTATTCCAAGCAACGATAATCGGCAGTTATGCCGTTCCCTTCACCACTGCGGAATTGGCCGTGGGCGGAAAGACGGCAGATGGGAGAAAGACTGCATCATGAGCAAACCCACACCGCTACCCTGGCTTCCGGATCTGGCACCATATGTTGGTGGGGAGTCGGAGATCGAAGGCCAGACCCGCGTCACCAAACTCGCATCCAATGAAGGTGCCTTTGGGCCGAGCCCGAAGGCAATGGAATCCTACGCCGCAGCGACCGAGGGTCTGTACCGATATCCCGACGGTGACTACACCAAGCTACGCGATGCCCTGGCGAAAAAGCATAATCTCGATGCGAAGCGAATTGTCGTTGGCTCCGGCTCCGACGAGCTGATTTACATGCTCTGCCGCTGTTACCTGGCGCCGGGCGACGAGATGATCTACACCGCGCACGGTTTTGCCATGTACCCGATCTATGCCCGCGCGACCGGCGCAACTTTGGTCGCGGCACCTGAAACCAATTTGACGGCGGACGTCGACGCGATCGTCGAACGGGCGTCGGATCGCACTAAGCTCATGTTTCTGGCAAATCCCAATAACCCGACCGGCACCTATATCTCGGCGGATGAGCTGAAACGGTTGCGCAAGGAACTGCCGGAGCACGTTATCTTGGTGGTGGACGCGGCCTACACGGAATATGTCAGCCGCAACGATTACAGCGACGGTCTGGAATTGGTTCATGATTCCGATAACGTCGTCATGCTTCGCACCTTTTCCAAGATTTATGGGCTCGGCGGTGTACGATTGGGCTGGGGATATTTCCCCCTCGAGATCGCCGACATCCTCAATCGCGTCCGCAGCCCGTTTAATGTATCCGTTCCCGCCCAAGCGGCCGGTCTCGGTGCGCTGCAGGACGATGAGTTTGTCAAAAAATCGCAAGCCCATAACGAAGAATGGCGGCGCTGGACGACAGAACAGCTTCGCGCCATCGGCCTGACCGTGCCGGACAGCGTCTGTAATTTCGTCCTGGTGCGTTTCCCGGAAGATCCCGATCATAATGCCGAAAAAGCAAACGAAGCGCTCAAATCCCACGCCATCATCGCGCGGCGCATGGGTGGGTACGGCCTGCCGGATTCGCTGCGTATTTCCATCGGCCTCGAAAGCGAGATGCGAGACGTCGTCGACACATTGACCAAATTCATGGCCGCTAAATGACCGTTTCAGCCCCTCTGATTGAGAAAATTGCCTTCCTCGGCATTGGTCTCATCGGCTCTTCTTTGGCGCGGGCAATTCGCCGCGGCAATCTCGCAAGCCATATCTCGGTCACGTCCCGTACCCAGAAAAGCCTGGATACCGCCACCGAACTTGGGTTTGCCGATTCCACCTCGTTGGATGTCAAAGAGGTCGTCAAAGACGCCGACGTTGTCATCATCTGCTCTCACCTCAGCACCTATACCGATCTTGCAGAACGTATGGCCCCCGCCCTCAAACCAGGCGCCATCGTCACCGATGTCGGGTCGGTGAAGGGTTCGGTCATCAAAATGCTCCAGCCGCTTCTGCCGGACGGCGTCCATTTGGTCCCCGGTCATCCGGTTTCCGGCACGGAGTTTTCCGGCCCCGAATCGGGCTTCGCAGAACTGTTCGACGGCCGGTGGTGTATCTTGACGCCGCCGCCCGGCGAAGATCAGGGCGCAATCGATACAATTCGTGCCCTCTGGGAAGGTGCCGGCTCGATGGTTGAGATCATGGAGCCCGCTCATCACGACCGGGTTTTGGCCATGACCTCCCACCTGCCTCACGCGATTGCTTATACGATCGTCGGGACGGCCACGGATTTGGAAACCCATACCCGGGAGGAGGTAATCAAATTCTCCGCCGGCGGGTTTCGCGACTTCACCCGGATCGCCGCTTCCAATCCGGTTTTTTGGCGCGATGTGTTCCTCAACAACCGCGAGGCGGTGCTGGAAATTCTCCAACGGTTTAACGAAGATTTGACCGCGCTGCAGCGCGCAATCCGCTGGGGTGAGGCAGATACGCTGGAACAAATGTTCACCCGCACGCAGGAAATCCGGCGCGGCGTAATCGAAGCCAAGCAAGACGAATATCTTGAGCCCGACGAGGCCAAGAACTAACGGATAATCCGGAAACCGCTGTTGGGATCAGGGGCACCCCGCCAAACGATTTCGGGCACCTTGAACAGATTAACCGGCCCGGCGAAAAAGGTCCGTTCCTGTATGGTCAGCGGCAAACTGATCGTCGGCGCGCCGCCGGAAGGAGGCCTCCGGGAGAGGGCA
>JAQCKY010000592.1 GCA_027592155.1 Pseudomonadota bacterium | reverse complement strand
AGGTTCTTTAGATTTGTCTCGGGCGTTTCATCGAGATCGACAATACCTTCCGGCAAACCACCGCCGACGGCGATCTTATCCATGTAGACGTCCGGTGCGTTAAGGAAGCCCCCCTCCTCGGCCATTGCGATGACGGCTAGAGCGTTCGGACCGCCTTTCGCGGTGATCGTCGTCCCTTCCAAAGGATCGAGTGCAATGTCG
Organism: Pseudomonadota bacterium; assembly: GCA_027592155.1. GTDB lineage: Bacteria > Pseudomonadota > Alphaproteobacteria > Rhodospirillales > UBA2165 > JAQCKY01. The sequence continues at coordinate 2,402 of JAQCKY010000592.1, read as the reverse complement.
ATCTTCGGGCCGTTTCCGAGCCCGACCTTTTCACCGATATAAAGCATCGGCGCTTCATCGCGCTCGCCTTCGCCGATCTGGACCGTTCCCTCGATTTGCAAGCTGTTAAGCGCCGTTCGCATCGCGTCGACCGCGGCCTGATCTGCGGCCTTTTCATCGCCTCTTCCCATGAGCCGGGAAGCGGATAAGGCGGCGGCCTCGGTAACCCGAACCACTTCGAGCGCTAAATTCCGGTCCATCCGTGCATCGTCAGCCATATTTTCGTGACCCCTAAATTGCGTGCCGCATTACCGACACGTCTCCGGTTATAATCTCTCTATTCTAATCATCCGAGGCGGTTCTACCACCGCTTCCAGCGCCCCGATCGCCTCTAATGTACCGATCATGGACGCTTCTTCGGTTTCATGGGTCGTCACGACCACAGGGACCGCCTCATCCGGCGCACGCTGCCGCTGCAGCACAGCTTCCATTGAGACATTATGGTCGCGAAGGGCCGCGGCAATATCGGCAAACACACCGGGCTGATCCAACACCATCAGACGGACATAGTAGGATCCTCGGTGCCGGGACATTGGCGCCGGCTTGAGCGGAACAAGTTTTTCAGCGGGCACGCCAAATGTCGGTACCGTCCGGCCCAGGGCGATATCGACCAAATCCGCGACAACAGCCGATGCCGTGGGCCCTTCCCCGGCGCCACGGCCTTGGTACATCGTGGTGTCGACAAAATCGCCCTCGGCGACAACCGCGTTAAATACATCTTCGACATGCGCAATCGGCGTGTCGAGCGGCACCATGCAGGGATGCACGCGCTGCTCAATACCGTGCTCGGTCGACCGGGTAAGCCCAAGCAACTTAATCCGGTAGCCGAGCTCATCGGCGAACTGAATATCGACCGGCGAAATATGGCGAATGCCTTCGACATGGACTGTTTCGAAATCGACGGAACAGCCAAATGCCAAGCTCGTTAGGATCGCGAGTTTATGCGCGGCATCGACCCCATCGACGTCAAAAGCCGGATCGGCTTCCGCATAACCCAGTTCTTGTGCTTCAGAGAGAACATCGTCGAACTCACGTCCTGTCTCGCGCATCGCCGAAAGAATATAGTTGCAGGTGCCATTGAGGATCCCGTAGACGGTGCTCAGTTGATTGGCTGAAAGCCCCTCGCGCAACGCTTTGACGATGGGAATTCCCCCTGCAACGGCGGCCTCGAAGGCGAGTGTGACGCCGATGCTTTCCGCGCGTTTCGCCAATTCGGTGCCATGGTGCGCGATAAGGGCTTTATTTGCCGTAACGACATGTCTGCCGGCATTAATCGCGGATTCAACCAGCGATTTTGCCGGCCCATCGGATCTGCCGATCAGTTCCAGCACAACATCGACGTCATCATTAGATGCCAGGTCGATGGGATCATTGTGCCAAGCCAATCCATCCAACGAGACTCCACGATCCCGTTTTCGATCCCGCGCCGATACGGCAACGACCCGGAGTTCCCTTCCGCATCGCTGTGTCAGCAATGACCGTTGCGCGTCGAGGAGTTTGAGCACGCCTGCTCCGACGGTGCCAAGGCCCGCAATCCCGATTTTCAGAGGATCACTCAAGAGGCAGCAACGCGGCGGCGCTCCGCCTCCTCTAAAACCTCACCACCCGATCCAAGGAACGTCTTTACGCTCCGTGCAGCCTGGCGAATGCGTTGGCGGTTTTCGACGAGCGATATCCGAACATGCCCATCACCGTGTTCGCCAAAGGCGGCGCCGGGCGATACAGCCATTTTTGCCTCACTCATGAGAAGCTTGGCAAACTCAACCGAGCCAAGATGGGCGTAGTCCGGTGGTATCGGCGCCCAGGCAAACATCGTGGTTGCCGGTGACGGAATATTCCAGCCAGCGGCTGCCATGCTGTCTATCAGGACGTCGCGGCGTTCCCGGTAAATCGTCCGCATCTCCTCGACGCAGTCCTGCGGTCCGTTGAGCGCCGCGGTTGCGGCGACTTGAATGGGCGTGAAGGCACCATAATCCAGATAGGATTTGATCCGCGCCAACGCGGCGATCAATCGAGGATTGCCAGCGGCGAATCCAATCCGCCATCCCGGCATCGAATAAGTCTTGCTCATCGACGTAAACTCGACCGCAACCTCCTTGGCGCCCTTAATTTGGAGTATGGAAGGCGGCGGATTCCCGTCAAAATAGACTTCTGAATAAGCCAGGTCCGACAATATGTAGATGCCATGAAACCGGCAAAAATCGACGACCCATTCATAAAAGTCCAGATCGGTCGTTATCGCCGTTGGATTATTCGGATAGTTCAATACGACGGCGGTCGGTTTTGGAATGCTGTGCGCAACCGCCCGCTCCAACTCTGTTTTCAGTTCCGCGTCGGGCGTCACCGGAATATTGCGCACAGAG
>JAQCKY010000591.1 GCA_027592155.1 Pseudomonadota bacterium | reverse complement strand
CGGGCGGCTGAATCGGGCAGTTTATTGCCAAAAAAATTGAGGTCTTTAGGAATGACGGACCCCAACAAGTCTGCCCCATTTTTTATATAGGGGATCGACTTGGCTTCGGTCAACCATGGCGGCTGCTGGTCTTTTGGCCATACCGATTCGACGACGATGTAGCCGACGGACATGATGATCGCGGCGACGAACAATCCGGCCAGCATGCCGAGGGAACGATCGAGGGCATTGAGGCGGCTTCCCCTGATCCATCCCCCAACCAGAGAACTCAGCAGCATCAGAATAACCAGTGAAACCAGAAAGATAACGCCACCGGTGACGATATCGGCGAGCCAATCGGCGTCGATGAAATTTCGGGCAATGCCCCGAAGCGGCATGAACCCGGCAAATGTCGCAACCGTCGCGCCGAGCCAGGATAAGATAAACAAACCCCCGCGAACAAAACCGAAGGCCAGTCCAACAAGGGCGCCGACCAGAAACAATACGATCACGCCGATATCGACGATATTCACCGGCAAGCTATCCATGACTTGCCTCCCTGAGCGTTGGTGCCCCACCGCCGTGAGCGGGCCGAATAAGGCCAAGCAAGTCGTCGAGATGGCGGATCTCGGTGGTGACTATTTCAATGCCCGATTTGCGCTTGTTTTCGCCTCGTTGGCGGCCCGGCCTCGGGATGATCGCGTGGGAAAAACCGAGTTTCGACGCTTCGCGCAGTCTCAGGTCCGATTGGCTGACCTGGCGAATTTCTCCGGACAATCCGATTTCTCCAAACACGACGGTGGCGCCGGGAAGCGGGGTGCCGTTAAGGGACGAGACGAGGGCCGCGGCAACGGCAAGATCGGCGGCGGGTTCCCCGATCCGTAATCCACCGGCGACGTTTAAATAGACGTCATGGGTTCCCGTCGATACGCCGCAGCGCGCCTCTAAGACCGCAAGGATCATCGACAGCCGGCTGCTATCCCAACCCACCACAGCGCGCCGTGGCGTGCCGAATGAGGTCGGAGCCGTGAGGGCTTGGATTTCAACGAGCATCGGCCGGGATCCCTCGATCCCGGCAAAGACACAAGCGCCGCTGACATCTTCGTCGCGGTCAGCGAGGAACAGGGCGGACGGGTTGGAGACCTCGATCAGGCCCATATCCGTCATCTCAAAGACGCCGATCTCATCGGCCGGACCAAATCGGTTCTTGACGGTCCGAAGAATTCGGAAGGGGTGCCCGCGTTCGCCTTCGAAATAGAGCACGGTATCGACCATATGTTCGAGGACCTTGGGCCCCGCGATGGCCCCGTCTTTTGTGACATGCCCGACCAGGATGAGTGCAAAACCCCGTCTTTTGGCGACCCGGATCAGTTCTTGCGCAGATGCGCGAACTTGCCCGACGGTACCGGGGGCGGAATCCAAATTATCCACAAAAAGTGTCTGGATGGAATCGATGATAACGATCGCCGAGCCTTCGGTCTCTTCCAACGTCGCGACGATGTCGCGGACATCCGTGGCGGCGGCAAGCGAGACCGGCGTGTCGGCCAGCCCGAGCCGGTCAGCCCGCATTCGAACCTGATCGATGGCTTCCTCGCCGGAAATATAGATACAGCGCTGACTGGATTGCGATGCCGCGGCCGCGGAGACCTGCAACAGAATGGTTGATTTACCGATTCCCGGATCGCCGCCGACCAAAATGGCCGAGCCCGGAACCAGCCCGCCGCCGCATACCCGATCGAATTCCTGTATGCCGGTTTTGTGGCGGACCATCTTGCTGGCCTCGCCGCGCAAACTGACGAGATTGATGTGCCGGCCTTTTTTGCCCTTCAGCCCTTTGGGCACGGCGTCCGGTGCGGCTTCTTCGACGATGGAATTCCACGCGCCGCAGCCCTCACAACGGCCTGTCCATTTCGGATGGCTATTGCCGCATTCTTGGCAGACGTAAGATGAGATTGCCCGGGCCACGCTATTCCGTACCGTTGTTGTATCCAGCCGTGCTTAAACGCGCACGGTCATATCAATCGGACCTTCGGCCCGGCCATGAATGAATTGATCGACATAGGGGTTGCCAGAATCGTCGATACTGTCCGTTGGCCCGGCCCAAATAATTTTACCTTGATAGATCATTGCAATTCTATCGGCAATTTTTCGGGCGCTGATCATGTCGTGGGTAATCGACAGGGCGGTCGCGCCGACTTCCTCCACGCATTGAATGATCAAATCGTTGATAACATTCGCCATGATCGGGTCCAGACCCGTCGTCGGTTCGTCGAAAAACAGAATTTCCGGATCGGGCGCAATGGCGCGGGCAAGTCCGACCCGTTTGCGCATGCCGCCGGATAGCTCGGCCGGCCAGCGCTCGGCGACTTCGGCGCCCAACCCGACCTGGGCTAGCTTGGAAATGGCTATTTCCTTGGAATGGGCGCGGTTTTCTTGGCGTGAGAGCAGGGGAAAGGCGACGTTTTCCCAAACCGGAAGACTGTCGAACAGGGCTGCCCCCTGAAACAGCATCCCGATCTTTCCGTTCAGCCGGTCGCGCTCGCGCGTACTTGCCGTCAGCACGTCAGTGCCGTCGATCTCTATTGTTCCGGATTCAGGCGTCAGGATGCCCAACGCACATTTTAG
>JAQCKY010000590.1 GCA_027592155.1 Pseudomonadota bacterium | reverse complement strand
ACCTCGGGCGCGGATGACCCGTTCGTAATTTCATCCATAATCTCGTCCTAGTAGAAGCCGTTTTTCGATTTATTTGGTTTAGCCTAGCATGCTTTTTTGGCAATTCCTTGCCAAGCCTGTTCCTAGTCGTACTGATCGGGCAACCGTGAAAAAATCCGGTTTCACGCAAAATATTCGATAAACGCGATGGTTTTGTTTGGTTCCGGACCAACGCCCGTTTAAGTTGCTACATACAATGTTACTTAAACGAGGAAACCTTTAATGAGCCCGTCCGACACTCAATTTCCACAAAAGCCGATCCGGATTATTCTCCCGTTTGATTCCGGCGGCTCATCGGACACCGTCGCCATATTGCTAAAACCCAAAATGGAGGAGGCCCTCGGACAGAAAATCGAATTGGAATACATTACCGGCGGCCGGGGCGGGAGCAAGGGTCCCGAAGCGGTCGCCGACGCGGAACCTGACGGCTATACAATGTTGATGGCGACGATCGGTAACATCGCGTTATTGCCCGCTATTTATCGGGAGTACGGTATCGTGCCCACCCGCGATTTGTTGCCCGTTTGTAAGATTGCCGATACCGCTGATGCGCTCGTCGCCAATAATAATCTTCCGGTCACAAACATCGCCGAGCTCATTGAATATGCCAAAGCCCATCCGGGCCTCATCAAGTGCCATGCGGTCAATGCGGCGAGTATTCACCGCCTGGAATTTTCAGCACTCATGAAAGAAACCGGGATTTCACTGACGGAAGTACCACCCGAAGGCGGTTCCGATGGTGCCATTGAGGCGGTGCAATCGGGCGAAGCGGACCTGATGTTTACCACTGCACCAAGGCTCATTCCCCATATCAAGTCAGGCGCTGTTCGTGCGTTGGCCGCCGTTTCCCCGCGCCGGGCCGCGGCGCTGCCGAATTTGCCGACTATGTTGGAACAAGGTGTGAGCTCGTTGCCGATTGGTTCTTGGATGGGATTTTTTGTTCCTGCGGGGACGCCCAATGAGATCATCTCAATTCTACACTACGCCGGCAAAACGGCGGCAGAGGACCCGGGTGTCAGCATGACGATTGAGGGAAGCGGTATGGATGTCGCGACCAGCGATAGCCCGGCGGAATTTAAGGCGTTTGTAGACAGCGAAACTGCGCGTCTTGCGGCCGCCGTCGAGGTTGCGGGTCTATCCCTCTGATATGTCGTCCCAAACAGATTGGAGCCGAGGAAGACGAGCAGTTTCGAAGACCGGGTCGCCGGAGAGCCATTTAGACCCCGCGTCGGGATCCTCTAGAGCGATGCGCAGTGCTGCTGTCAGTTCCAGCTTATCCTCTCTGAATCCGGCGTCGACAGTCGCCGCGAGGACACCATCCTGGATCATCGCCATCGCTTCGTAAGGCAACCGATGTATCCAGGGGGGCGCGGATCTGTCACGCCACTCCTCCGTGATCGCCTCAAAATCCTCGACCGTCCTGCGGCAGATTTCTGCATCCATCGAATTGCACCCCCGGCAGGCGAGCGGGCGAACCGCATAAATCAAACAGGCACCTTGCTCGTCGAGCAATGCGCAGGGACGGCGAATTTTAAGGCGCTCAACGTTCGACATGCCGTTGGTTATGTCGTCGAGTTCCTCTAGGCGCTCAAGGGCGGCGTCCGCCGGAATTTTTGCGTCTCCGCGCTGGAGGTAATCGGCAATATGCAACGCCTGCGGCGCCGTGACGCCGACCTGCTGATAACAACACCAGGCACACCCGATTTCGCAGGCAATTTCGGTGATGTCCGAAATATCCCGTTCCGCGATTTCAGCCAGAAGATCATTCGATAACGACACTGCATCTTGGACCAGTCTCAGAAGTGCCGGTATCGCCGGTTCCGGGGTCAGATGTGCGGCGGATTGGCTGCGCGCCACATCGAATACCATCTGATTGAATTGATCTTGGGCCATGCGACTAACCGGCGCGTGCGCCGAGCGGACCAAGACTGCGCCGGTCGATGGCGACGGCTTTCACCATGGCATAGACTTCAGTACCGATTTCAATTTTAAGATCATGTAGTGACTTGCGGGTGACGGTCGCGATCAGCGGTGTGCCGACATCGATCCGGAGATCGACTTGCGGTCCGCTCTGCTCACCGATTTCGGTTACCGTGCCGGGAAATACATTCAGGACGCTGATGTTGATGGGGGCGGAGAGAGATAGTGCCAGGTCGCGGGAGAGGATTTGTGCTCGGACGAGTGTTCCCTCCGGAAGATTAAGGCCAGGAACCCGAAGCGTGCCGCCGTCGAAATTCAAACTCGCCAGATCATAGTCGGAATCATATGCCGCAAATGTTGTCGTGAGAACGGCGCCGACATTGCCGGGCGCCATCAGGCTTTTCAAATCAAGGCGGCTCATGAGTTCCTGCACAGTCCCATTGGCCGCGACGCGCCCGTTGTTGAGCATGATGACCTTGTCAGCCAGGCGAATGATTTCGTCTGTCGCGTGGCTGACATAGACAATCGTTAGTCCAAGTTTATCGCGGAGCCGTTCGATGAAGGGCAAAATTTCTCCGCGGCGGGATTCATCGATCGATGCCAACGGCTCGTCCATCAACAACAAGCGGGGGTTCGAAAGCAGGGCCCG
>JAQCKY010000004.1 GCA_027592155.1 Pseudomonadota bacterium | reverse complement strand
GCACCCTGGCGGAGAAGATCACCCAGGCTCGCGTTGGGATCTTTGGCCACGGCCTGCTCAACCTGGGCCTTTACGGCAGCCTCATAGGTTGGTGCGGGATCACAATAGAGCACACCGAGGGCGACCGGGAACTCCGGCGCATCCATTTCCGCCAACAAGGAGGCTAACACGCGGTTGGTCTCGTCATGAACAAGGATGTCGCCTTCCGGCAACCCACCCGTGCCGACCGTCACGACTTCCAGTTCGATACGGCCGGGTTTCAAGCGCAGACCCTTGTTGCGGTCCGTCCCAAAAATCAGCGGTTTGCCGTGTTCCAGAATGATCTGGGTATCGGCCGCAGTTTTCTTCTCGGTGAAGTAATCATAAACGCCGTCGTTATAGACGATGCAGTTCTGGAAGATTTCGACGAAGGACGCACCCCGGTGCTCCTGAGCCCGGATAAACATCTGTGGCAGATGCTTTTGGTTCGTATCGACCGAACGGGCCACGAAGCGGGCGCCACACCCCAGCGCAAAGACGGCCGGCGACACCGGGTTATCAACCGATCCCATCGGCGTGGACGGTGAGCGCGTGCCCAGGCGTGAGGTCGGAGAATATTGACCCTTGGTGAGGCCATAGATTTCGTTGTTGAACAGGATGTACTGCAGGTCGACGTTCCGGCGCAGGACATGCATCAGGTGATTGCCACCGATGGAGAGCGAATCGCCGTCACCGGAGATAACCCAAACATCGAGATCGGGGTTCGCCAGTTTGGTTCCCGTCGCAAATGCCGCGGCACGGCCATGGATCGTATGAAAACCGTAAGTCGCCATGTAGTAGGGAAAGCGAGCGGCGCAGCCGATGCCGGAGATAAACACCGTGTTATCGGGATCTGCTTGCACCTCCGCCAATGCGGTTTGCATGGCGCGGACAATGGCATAATCGCCGCAACCGGGACACCAGCGAACTTCCTGGTCGGTCGCGTAGTCTTTTGGGGTAAGTTTCTCGGGAGGTGTTTGCACGTTCATGTTAGTTCTCCAGACGCGCGCGAAGCGCTGCCTCAATTTCCGCGACTTTAAACGGCTGACCGTTGACTTTGTTTAATCCCTCCGCGGGGACCAGATATTCAGCGCGGAGCACCGTGATGAGCTGACCGGTATTCATCTCCGGTACAAGCACCTGCTCAAATCCGCGCAGAAGGTCGCCGAGGTTCGAGGGTAAGGGCCAAATGTGGCGGATATGGATGTGCGAAACGTCATGCCCATCATCGTTGAGAATTTCGACGGCGCGGCTGATCGGGCCATAAGTCGAACCCCAGCCCACGACGGCGATCTTCCCGCTTTCATTGCCGCAGTCGACGGCCTGCAGGGGAATATCCTTGGCAATGCCCAAGATCTTGTTGCGCCGGATATCCGTCATAATCTGATGGTTTTCCGGGTCGTATGAGATGTTTCCTGTCGTGCTCGACTTCTCGATGCCGCCAATCCGATGGGAGAGGCCTGTGGAACCTGGAATTGCCCAGGTTCGCGCGAGCGTTTCCGGATCGCGGTCGGCGGGGGTGAAGTTTTCCGTATCTTTCCGGAACTCTACGGGGAATTTCGGCAAGGCGTCGACATCGGGGATATTCCAGGGCTCCGACGCGTTGGCGATGTAACCATCGGTCAGAAGAATAACCGGTGTCATATATTTTGTCGCAATCCGAGCGGCCTCGATCGCAACGTCGAAGCAATCGGCCGGTCCGTTGGCGGACAGCACGGCAAGCGGTGCGTCGGCGTTGCGGCCGTACACGGCTTGATAAAGGTCCGATTGCTCGGTCTTTGTCGGCATGCCGGTCGACGGTCCCGCCCGCTGGGAATTGACGACGATCAGCGGCAGTTCGACGGAGATGGCGAGACCAATGGCTTCACCCTTTAACGCGACACCGGGCCCTGAGCTCGACGTCACGCCGAGGCTGCCGGCATAGGAATAACCGATTGCCGCGCACGCCGCTGCAATTTCGTCTTCCGCTTGAAACGTGACGACGCCGAATTGTTTTAGCTTCGAGAGGACATGCAGAATGGTGGAGGCCGGTGTAATGGGATAGCCGGCAAAAGCGAGTTTCAGGTCAGCGGCTTGGGCGCCGGCCAGCAGGCCCCAGGAAATGTAACGGTCCGATAAAGACCTTGGGGGATTGGGGCGGCAGCGACCGTATAAACGGTGCCTTCACCGGATAGCTCAACGGTCTCACCATACGAATGACCGGCGTTGATCGCGGCAATATTAGCCCCGGCGATTTCGGGCCGTTTGCCAAAGCGGGCGTTAATCCAGTCGGTGCTGGGTTGCCGATCCCGGCCATAAAGCCAGTAGATCAGACCAAGGGCCCACATGTTTTTGGCGCGCAGCCCCTCTTTCTGGCTCAGACCGAATTCCTTCACGGCCTCAAGAACCTGCTTGGAGATATCGACGGTGATGAGCCGGTAGCCGCTCAAGCTGCCGTTCTTAAGGGGATCCTCGTCATAGCCGGCCTTCTTCAGGTTCCGATCGGTGAAGGCGCCTTCGTCGGCAACGATAATACCGCCTTTGCGAAGATCGTTGATATTGACCTTCAAGGCCGCCGGGTTCAGGGCAACCAAAACGTCGGGGGCGTCGCCCGCGGTTCGAATGTCCCGGGAACCGAAATGAATTTGGAACGCGGAGACACCAAATGTCGTTCCCGCAGGGGCTCTAATTTCAGCCGGGAAATCCGGAAATGTTGCCAGGTCGTTGCCGGCAAGCGCCGTGGTCAACGTAAATTGGCTGCCCGTAATCTGAATTCCGTCACCGGAATCGCCAGCGAAGCGGATGACTACATCCTCCAATTCCTCGCGCGACCGACTATCTGTCGCTACTGCCGTCGTACCTTCCATTTGTCGTCAACTCCTCGCGCTGCATCCCCGATGGCCTGGATTTTCCGAAGACCATCAATGGCGGACTTTGACCCATCCGCCGCCGCCAGCGAACTACGATAATTTTGAGAATAATTCAGGTCTAAATCGTCCCGAAATCCCTGTCAGACCGGGAACTTCTAGCATACCAAAATAGGCTTCGCCAATGCTCTTAATATCACCATTCAAAGTCTGTAGTTCAACTTTCGGCGATGGGAAAGAGATGCGGGCGCATTGATCCGAAACTCGGTGCCGATTTGAATGATCCTAAATTGGCCGTTAGCGGCTCGGAGGCGCTAGTAAACGGCTAAATTCGGCGACAACTTGCTCATAGACCTCACGCTTAAACTCAATGATCAGGTCGGGAACGGTGTCCATCGGAACCCATTTCCATTCTGAAAATTCTGGCTTTTTCACAAGTTGTGGCCGAATCTCACTTTCATCGCCCTTAAAGCGCATTGCAAACCAGCGTTGAGTTTGGCCGCGATATCTACCTTTCCAGCGTGTGAATTCACCGGGTAGGTCATATTGCAACCAGCGTGGATGCTCAGCGATAATTTCAGCGTTGGCGGTGCCGATCTCTTCTTCCAGTTCGCGCATCGCGGCGTCAACCGGGGTTTCACCGGCATCGATGCCGCCTTGGGGCATCTGCCAAGCTTTTTCGACCAGATCGACACGTTTGGCGACCAAGACCTGTCCCAAATCATTTAGCAACATGATACCGACGCAGGGTCTGTAATTTGGGGCGGGAAGTTCCGTCTGGGGCATGGCTCGTGGTTTTCGCTAGTGATTTTCGGTTATTTTTTTCGTGTCACCACGGCGAGTGCGGAAATTGGCGCCAGGACGAGTTTCTTCGCCGCCAAAGTCGGTATCCATGACGATAATTGTGCGATCGTTATCGGGGTTGGCTCCGCCAATCCAATTGCGCTGTCGGTCTTTTGCGCAAGGGCTTCAAGCTCAGATAGTTTTGCGCTGATCGCGGCCCTCGATTCCACCGCGTCGATCTTCGCGTTTCCTATGGCCCACGGCATGCCCATCGAGTCGGCCAACTTAGGTGCCTGACTGCGTTCAACCATGCCATCGTCGACATACATCAATCCGCGATCGTTGAGGCTTTGCAGGATCGGTTTTATGGCGGCTTCAGAGCCGGCGAATTGGGAGCCCATCACATTCACAACGCCAACATAGCCGGTGGCTTGGCCGAGAATTTGGTTAAGTTTCTTGATGTTGCTCTCCGCATCGACGTCGGTTTTCAGGGCCAACGGGCCTGGATCCGAGAAGGGGAAGTTGGCGGGTTCCATCGGAACTGAAATAAGGACCTCGTGTCCGGCCTCGCGAGCCTGAGCGAGCCAGTTCCTGAGATTTGGGGCATAGCTGTCGAAGGCCAGGGTAACCGATGCGGGCAGTCTCTCAATAGCCGCTTGTGTCGCGGCGGTGCTCAAACCCAACCCACCGACGATAATCGCGATGCGTTTTTCATTGGGATCGCCGTCGTGAGGTTTTTTATAAATTTGCCAGGGCTCACGTCCATCCGCGCCGATTTTCGGAAGAGGGCCCGCAGCGCCTTCTTCAACGAGGGCAGGGTCGGGCGCGGGGACAAGGGCAACTGCAGGCTGCTGCCGAGGCGCCGGCCCAAAAGACGCAGCGGTCATCGCCGCGACCACTATACCATCCGCAGGCCCCGCCTCTCGGGGCGCATCTGTACCGGCCATCTGATTAAGGGTTTTCGGCTCACCAAGATTTTTTGGGGCGCCCGCTGGAGAATCTTCGGCATTTGCTTCGCCGCCTGCCGCCGTGGGCGGTGTGAGTAACCCTTTGCGGGCCGATGGTTCCTTGGCGGCTCGGGGGACAAGGTCGACGGTTAATACCGTAATGCTTGTCCCTTCCGGCGGTCCGCCGCCAAAAATAAGAAATGCCCCAATGATCAGCGCGACGAGCCCGCCCGCACCGGCCGATCCAAAGATAATCAGGCGCCGTTTATCGAGCCCGAACCGACCGAGGAGGCCTCCATCTCTACCATCGCCTTCGGCGGTTTCCTCGAAGTCATAATCGTCGAGATCATCGCCGCTTGCGAAGTCGGGCGGCTCGTCGCCTTCTTCGAGCGCTAGGGCTACCTCGTTCTCCCGTGAATCATCCAAATCCTCCTCCGGCGTTTCGCCAGAGGCAGGTTCGGGTTCAAGGGTGGAATCAAGGTCCTTTTCGTCAGCCATCGCTACGATATCAGGCCTTTTCCTTTAACGTTCACTTAAGGCCAGCCGGCCCGAGGGTGCGCGACGGCAGACAACGGGCCAGCTGGTCGTTTGTCAGCCTTTCAGCTTTTTCGTGAACAACGACACACCCCGGATCAAATCAATCGCTCGGTCCAATTGATAGTCAGGTGGGCGTACGTCGGTGGTGGGCTTTTTATCATCCGACGTTTTCTCCGCATTGCCCTGTTTATCAAGGGCGCCGCGAAGGTCGGATTCCCGTCTGCGGGCGCCTTCGTCGATGGTTTCAATTTTTGCCTGCTCAACGATAATGTCAGGCGTAATACCGACGGCCTGAATTGATCGCCCAGACGGCGTGTAATAGCGGGCGGTCGTGAGCCGCATCGCACCCTGTCGAGCCAATGGAATAATGGTTTGAACAGAGCCTTTGCCGAAGGATTTCGTACCCAAAATCACGGCCCGCTTATGGTCTTGCAATGCACCGGCAACGATCTCAGAGGCTGACGCCGATCCGCCGTTTATGAGCACGACCACCGGTAGTCCGTTGACCAAATCGCCCGGACGCGCATTGAAACGCTGATGCTGGTCCTTATCGCGGGCGCGGGTGGAAACAATCTCCCCCTGGTTCAAAAACGCATCGGAGACCTTGATCGCTTGATCGAGGAGGCCCCCCGGGTTGTTTCGAAGGTCAAGGACGAGACCGAGCATACTATCGCCGAGTCGATCTTGGATCTTCTCGATTTCCTTTTTGAGACCATCTGCCGTCGGTGAGCTGAAAGAGGAAATCCGGACATAGCCGATTTCTCCTTCATCGCGCGACCGTACGGTGCGGATTGGGATAACCGCGCGCGTCACCGTTGCTTTAAAGGTTTTTTCGCCAGCCCGGTTCACGGTCAGGACAATGTCGCTCCCGACCTTGCCGCGCATGAGCTCAACCGCTTGCGACAGGGTGAGCCCTTGAACAGGTTTGCCATCGAGATGGGTGATCAGGTCCCCGGATTTGAGGCCAGCGCGGTCCGCAGGCGTATCGTCGATGGGGGAGACCACCTTGACGTATCCATTCTCCATGGTGACCTCAATACCAAGGCCACCAAATTGCCCACGCGTCTGAACCTGCATCGATTTAAAGTTCTTGGCGTTGAGGAAGCTGGAGTGGGGGTCAAGAGATGACAGCATTCCGGTGATCGCAGCTTCGATCAATTCCTCGTCGGATACGTCTTCCACATAACTGCCGCGGACACGCTCGAAGACGTCGCCAAACAGGTTTAGCAGCCGATAGGTGTCTTCGGTATTTTTGCTTTTCTCATCGGCCAAGGCTCCAGAGCTCAGAACGCCTGAACCCATAAACAGAGTAACGCCGACCGTAAGTGCTATTAAGTGACGATTTTTCATCCGCTTGCTTTACCTTTCGATGACTTGAGCCAGGGTACGGGGTTGATGGGTTGTCCTCCCCGCCGCAGCTCAATATACAATTTGGGGCGCGTATTCGGGGAACCGGTCATAACACCGATCGGCTCACCAGCCCTGAGGGATTGTCCCAAAATTCCGTCGATGCGGGACATACCTGCCAATAGACTATGATATCCCTCACCGTGTGAAATTATCAAGAGTTGCCCGTATCCCCGGAATATTCCCGCGAACACGATTGTCCCGTCATAGGGGGCGATGACGCGGGCGCCGGAGCGTGATTCCAACGAAATCCCTTTGTGGGTCAGCCCTTCACGGGTGGTTTGTCCATAGTGCTCAATAATTCTGCCCGAAACCGGAAAAACCAGCTCGCCCCGTGCTTGCGATATGGGCCGGGCGATGGAAAGGGGGGGCGATGGCGGGATCGGCGCCCGGGATGCGACTTGGGGCGGCGGCGGAGCCTTAACCATTGGAATTTCGCCGTTTTTGAGAGAGCCAAGGTTGCGGGGTTCAAGAAGATCTTGGAAAAGTTGACGCAATGAACTTGCTTTTTTGGCAAGGGTCTCGACCCGGGTCACTTCCGCCCGTCGGGCATCGAGGACCTTCGCACGTAATGCCGCGGTACGGGAAATCAGTCCGTCCAATCGTGTCTGTTCCCGGGCGAGAATCACCATCGTCGGTTCCAGCTCTTTACGGCGTTCAGAGAGTAGTTTTCGGGTTTCTGCCAGCGCGATCAAATCTTTGCGAAGTCGAGCACTTTGGGCCTCAATCTTATTCACGGCGGTTCGCAGCAAGATGGCGCTGCGGATCAGTTCCGAGGGAGAGCCGGGTCTGGTCAAAACAGCTTCCGGTGGGATCTGGGACAAGCGCTGTAGCGCCGCAAGTAATCTGGCGAACTCACCCCGGCGTTGTCGAAGTTGGGTTTCGATGTCCGTTTGCGTCGAATCGAGCTCCTGGATTTCACGCTCAATATCGGTTGCTCGCTTCTCCAGCGTCTGAATTTCCCGGGCGGCGGAAATGCGCTCGTCGCGGGTTTTACCCATCTGCTGGCGCAGTTGGTCGGCTTCCCGTTGGGTTTTGAGGGCCTTGGCGCGTTCGGCCTTTAGTTCCTTTTCGACTTCTTGAATTCGCCGGTCGAGAGCGGCGGGATCGGAATCCGCGGCAAGTGCGAAGGCCAAAACCCCAAACATCACCGTCGCGAAAGCGGTCGTCGCCAGGACAAGGCGGGGCCTATGCAGAGGCATGGCTCACCGCAGATTCCCGGATGAGCGAACGGCCGGTCATATCCGCCGGTTGCGCCAAGCTCAACAGCCGTAACACCGTTGGTGCAACATCCGCCAGCGCACCGTTTTCAATCCCTTCGGCGTAGGCGGGGGGGTTAACCAAGATCAGCGGCACCAATGACAGGGTGTGGGCTGTGTGGGGTTGCTGGGTCTCGGAATCCCGCATTCTCTCTAGATTGCCGTGGTCGGCGGTAATCAACATGGTGCCACCGGCGGCGAGCAACGCGGTTTCGAGGCGGCCCAAGCAGGTATCGATGGTCTCGGCCGCTGCCATCGCGGCTTCCAGGATGCCGGTGTGGCCGACCATGTCGCCATTGGCGAAGTTGACGATCACCAGATCAAAACTGTCCGCCTTGATCGCCGCGATGAGTTTGTCCGTGACTTCGGCGGCTGACATTTCAGGTTGGAGATCATAAGTGGCGACTTTGGGGGACGGTACCAAAATGCGTTCCTCGCCTGGAAATATTTTCTCCTCACCGCCGTTGAAGAAGAAGGTGACATGGGCATATTTCTCGGTCTCGGCGATGCGCAGTTGGGTGAGCCCTGCTTCGGAGACAATCTGGCCCAAGATATTGTCCAGGGGCCGTTGCGGAAACAGCGTCGCAACAAACTCATTCAGACTATCCGAATATTCAGCCATGCCGAGCCGCGCCGCGAATTTCACCACCCGTTTGCGCTCGAACCCGTCGAAGGCGGGGTCGACCAAGGCGGTCAAAATCTGGCGTACACGATCGGACCGAAAATTCGCCATCAGAATTCCGTCGCCGTCCGTCATGCCGGTGTAATCGCCGATGACCGTCGGCAGTACGAATTCGTCGGTTGTTCCCGCCGCGTAGCTTTGCTCGATCGCGCTAATCGGATCGGCCGCGTTTTCGCCGTCGGCGGTGACCATCGCATGATAGGCGAGGGTGTTGCGTTCCCATCGATTGTCTCTGTCCATCGCATAATAGCGACCGCCGATTGTGGCAATTCGACAGTCGGCAGCGTCATCGATGTCGTTGATTAGCTTGGCGGCGTAGTCTTTTGCGCTTGAGGGCGGTGTGTCGCGACCGTCTAGAAAACCATGGATACGGACAGGGACACCGGTCTTGGCAACGGCGTTGGCCAAGCTGGCGATGTGGTCTTGGTGAGAGTGCACGCCGCCCGGCGACAGCAGCCCCATGAGGTGACAGGTGCCGCCGCTTTCTTTCAAGGCGGCGGTAAAATCGACGAGAGCAGGATTTGATTCCAGCGAGCCATCGGACACGGCTTGGTCGATTAGCGGAAGGTCCTGCATGACGACCCGGCCGGCGCCGAGGTTCATATGTCCGACCTCGGAGTTACCCATCTGTCCGTGCGGCAGGCCGACGTCGTTTTCCGATGCGGCCAGTTGCGCCCGCGGATACTGGGTTACAAAACGGTCCCAGTTAGGGGTGTTGGCATGGAAGATCGCATTATCGTCGCCATCCTCGCGGTCGCCCCAGCCGTCCAGGATGCAAAGGATGACCGGTCTCGGATGTCCGTCATTGGGCCGTTGGTCAGAGGGTAAAGATTGATCAGGCATGGCGGCAATATAAGGAAGAATGAGGTGGCATGATAGTCATCTCAGGCTCGGTGATAGGGATGGTTGTTTAAGATAGATTGGGCGCGATAGAGCTGTTCCAAGAGCAAGCCCCTAATTAACATATGAGGCCAAGTGGCTTGGCCAAGTGAAAGCACGGCATTGGCTCGGTCCAGGACAGTTTGGTCGTGACCGTCTGCACCACCAACCAAAAACGACAAATCTTGGCCCTGTGACATCCAGCCGTCTAATTTTTCGGCGAAAACGGGGCTTGGAAAGCTTTGTCCGTTTTCGTCCAAGACGACGACGAATGTGGATTTCGGCAGCGCCGCCAGCAGTTTCTCACCCTCGAGTTTTTTGAGTTCCGCACCCGTTACCCGTTTCTTCTCTTCGACCTCGATCATCCTGACCGGCCAGCTTAGGCGCTTGGCATACTGGTCATAGAGCGCGCGTTCAGGGCCTGATTTCATCCGCCCCACGGCGACCAGGTTAATCTGCATGATGCGTCAGGCGGGTTCCGTGACTTCTGCAACGTCCAGCATATCGCCGGTACTTTGCGGCCGCGGGACGTCGTCGCCCCAGATTTTTTCCAGGTCGTAGAACTCGCGGACTTCCGAGCGAAACAGGTGCACAATGACGTCGTGCGCATCCAGTAGAACCCAGTCGGCATTAGTTTTACCCTCGACGGCCATTCCGGTGACGCCGATTGCCTTCAGGTTCTCTTGTAAATGCTGAGCCATGGTGGAAATCATCCGCTGCGAGGTGCCGGTTGCGATGACCATGTAATCCGCGATTTCCGTTTTTCCGGAAAGTTCGATGACGACGACGTCGATTGCCTTGTCATCATCGAGAGATGTCTCGACGACATCCATGATTTGGCGAACCGAAGGTTCGGATCCCTTAAGGGCCGCCGTTTTTTTCTTCAGGGGTATGGCGCTGTTCTCCATTCTCTTTAAGTCGTTAAACTCATCTGCGAGACTACTTCTCGCTCTCTTCCGTGGCAATTCTATTACGAATCCCTGTTGCCGAGATAGGGTCGGGTTTCATCCGAAGGAATATCCAGGCCGGTGGCCGGCGCGATGCGAGGCTCTTTGCGCGAAATTCCGGGATTCGAAACCGCGCAAATCGCCGCGCTGCCTTGCCGATTAGCGATCGGCGCGAAAATGATGGTCGGGGAAAGACCGCGATCGGAATCAATCGGAACAAGCCGCGCCAACGCTTCCATTTTGGCAGTTGGAGTAAGTTATCGGCGCCCATCAGCCACACGAATCGGTGTTCGGGATATCGATTCGTCAGGACGCGCAATGTATCAACTGTGTAGCGGGTGTCCAACTCTTGCTCGATCTCGCTGACGATGATCGGCCGGTCACCAACGACAGCCTTGGCATCGGCTACTCTTTTCGCAAACGCCGCCATCCCGGCGCGCTCTTTCAGCGGGTTTTGCGGCGAGACCAGCCACCAGACTTCGTCGAGCGCGAGCCGTTCAATCGCCGTCTCGCTAATATAGATATGGCCGCGATGGGCGGGGTTGAAGGAGCCGCCCAGCAGGCCGATGCGTTTAGATTTAACCAATTCATTCCGCCAAATTAAAGGAGTTCATCGCCTTACGCTGCAGGGATCAGACCGAATTGTACGGACAGCATGAGCAGGAATGTCGTGAGGATGCTGAGGCCCGCATAGGTTAGAAGTCGGTGAAAATGCTTTCGGGCTAAATTTATTCGAAACGTGAACAGGTCTTCATCCTCGCGCCCCTCCATCACCATCGCTTTTAAATCACGTCGAATATGCGATCCAATAAAGGCGTGGTAAATGGTCAGGAGCATGCAAATGAGCACGGGCAGGAAGAACCAAATATTGCTGCTTGTAATGGTCATGATCGGGCAGGGGAGTCTAGCCGCGTACTTGGCCGGTGCCCCGGACAATATATTTGAAGGTGGTCAGTTGCTCTAGGCCGACGGGACCGCGGGCATGCATTTTCCCGGTCGCGATGCCGATCTCGGCACCCATGCCGAACTCGCCGCCGTCGGCGAACTGGGTCGAGGTGTTATGCAGCGCGATGGCGCTGTTGACACCGTTGAGGAAGGTTTCGGCGATTTCCTGATTGGCGGTAACGATGGCGTCCGTGTGATCGGTGCCGTGCTCGTTGACGTGCCGGATGGCGTCGTCGACATCATCGACCTGTTTCACCGAGATAATCTTATCGAGATATTCGGTGTCCCAGTCCTCATCGGTCGCCGCAATGACCCGTTTGTCCATTTCCTGTGTCGGTGCATCGCCGCGAATTTCACATCCGGCGTCCGCCAGCGCATCGAGAATGCCCGGGAGGTGCGTTTTTGCGGCCTCCCGGTCGATGAGCAGGGTTTCGGTGGCGCCACAGATACCGGTCCGGCGCATCTTGGCATCGAGAACGATTTCCCGGGCCATCGCCGCATCCGACTGGGCGTTGACATAGGTGTGACAAATCCCCTCAAGGTGGGCGAAGACGGGCACTTTTGCCTCGTTCTGGACCCGTTCGACCAAGGATTTTCCGCCCCGGGGGACGATCACGTCGATGTGGTCAGACATAATCAACATTTCACCGACGGCGGCGCGGTCCGTGGTGGGGACCATCTGGATGGCATCCTCGGGAAGATTGGCCTGGCGCAGGCCTTCCTGCATGCATTTCCAAATTGCGGTCGAAGACCGAAAGCTCTCGGAGCCGCCTCGCAAGATGGTGGCATTGCCGGATTTGAGACAGAGCGCGCTGGCATCCGCCGTCACATTTGGCCGGGACTCATAAATCACACCGATCACGCCGAGCGGGACGCGAACACGGGAGATGTTGAGTCCATTGGGCCGGTCCCAGGAATCCATGATGGCGCCGACGGGATCATCCAACTCGGCGATGTCTTCGAGGCCGTGGGCAACGCCTTCGATGCGGTCTTCGGTCAGCTTCAAGCGGTCCAGCATTGCAGACGACAGACCTTTTGCTTCCCCGTCCGCCATGTCGAGTTTGTTGGCGGCGATGATCTCGGCGCTGCGGGCGCGCAGTGCTTGTGCCGCCTCGCGCAGCGCCCGGTTTTTGGCATCGGTCGGGACATTGATCAGCGACTGCGCCGCCATACTTGCGGCGACACCGATTTTCAACATCAGGGCATGAACATCTTCACTCGTTGTGGTCTCTACCGTATCCATCTCATCTAACCTAGGCCGGGCGTTATATCGCTGCCAGACTGCCATTTCTCCTAAAAAATCTTCGTTTCAATTACCATAAATTGGGCCGGGTTGCACGATTGATCGAATCGGCACACCCGACGGTACGGCCTAAGATAAAACCAAATCGTCGCGGTGGATCATTTCGTCGCGCCCCCGATAGCCGAGCAGGCTTTCAATCTCATCGGTCTTGTGGCCCATGATGAGACGGGCATCGTCGGCGGAATAGGCGATCAAGCCTCGGCCGATTTCCCGCCCTTCGGGGTTCCGCACACTCACGGCGTCGCCCCGCCGGAAGTTGCCGGAGACCTCGGACACGCCGGCCGGTAAGAGGCTGTTGCCGGAGACCAGCGCCTTGAGGGCGCCAGGGTCGACGGTGATCGCGCCAACCGGTTGCAGGCTGCCGCCAATCCAACGTTGGCGTTCGGTCCGGGGGTTCCCACGCGCCGTGAACCAGGTGCAGGGCGCGCCGTCTTCGAGCGTCTGGAGGGGGTTTAGAATGCCGCCCTTTGTGATGGCCATGTTGCAGCCGGCCGCCATGCATTGCTTAGCGGCGGCGAGCTTCGTGACCATGCCCCCGGAACTATCCGATGAACCGGCGGCGCCAGCCATTGCCTCGATCTCCGGCGTAATCTCATCGACTCTCTCAATTCGCTCAGCCGTCGGGTTTTTTGTCGGATCTGCGTTATAGAGCCCATCGATGTCGGAGAGCAGGATCAAGAGGTCGGCACTGACCATCGCCGCGACGCGCGCGCCGAGGCGGTCGTTATCGCCGAAGCGGATTTCATCGGTGGCCACGGTATCGTTTTCATTGATCAGCGGTATGGCGCCGAGCTTGAGGAGGGTCTCCAGCGTATTGCGGGCGTTGAGATAGCGGCGCCGGTCTTCGCTGTCTTCGAGTGTCAGCAGGACTTGGGCGACGGTCAGGCCGGTCTTGCCCAGGCTTTCCTGATAGGCGTGGGAGAGGCGGATCATGCCGGCGGCGGCGGCGGCCTGCTTCTCTTGCAGCCGCAATCCTGCGGTGCCCAAACCGAGATAACGCCGGCCGAGTGCAATCGCGCCTGACGAGACAATGATGATTTCCTTGCCGCGTTCGCGCCAGGCGGCAACGTCCGTCGCCAATGAATCCAGCCATTCCTGGTGCACGGTTCCTTTTTTCTGGTCGACGAGCAGGACGGAGCCGATTTTCACGACGATGCGTTTAGAGTTCGCGATTGAACCCTTTTCCTGAGGGGTCATGGCGCGGGTCATGGCGCATATGCCTCGGGAACGTCGGCAACCTCCCGGTCCGCTTCGACGATGCTGGAAAGCTTCCGGATCACTGTTTGCACGCCTTCGCCGGAGACACCGGAGAGGGGGAAGACTTCCGCACCGGAAATTTTCTTCAAAGCCGCACTTTTTTCCGCGATCTCCTCGTCGGTCAGGGCGTCGCATTTGTTCAATCCGACAATCTCCTCTTTGCCGGCCAGTTCCGTGCCGTACGCTTCCATCTCGCCGCGGACGATCCGGTAATTTTCGGCGGGGTCTTCGTCGGTTCCGTCGACGAGGTGAAGCAGCACGCTGCAGCGCTCCACGTGACCGAGGAACCGGTCACCGAGACCGGCGCCTTCATGGGCGCCCTCGATCAGGCCGGGAATATCAGCCAGGACGAGTTCTTTGTTGTCGACATAAGCGACCCCGAGATTGGGATGCAGCGTGGTGAAGGGGTAGTCCGCGATCTTGGGCCGCGCGCGGGAGACAACCGACAGGAAGGTCGATTTCCCGGCATTTGGCAGGCCGACGAGCCCGGCGTCGGCGATTAATTTCAATCGCAGCCAGATGGACTTCTCTTCTCCCGGCCAGCCGGGTTCCGCTTTTCGGGGTGCCTGATTGGTGGAGGATTTGAACCGGGCATTGCCGCGCCCGCCATCGCCGCCCTTCAGCAAGATAATCCGCTGACCCTTCCGGGTGAGATCCGCGACGAGGGTTTCGTTGTCTTCCTCGAAAATCTGCGTCCCGACAGGAACTTTCAACGTGACGGAGTCACCTTTGCGGCCATACCGGTTTTTGCCCATTCCGTGGCCGCCCCGCTTGCCTTTGAAATGCTGCTGGTAGCGGAAATCAATGAGCGTGTTTAAATCGGGCACGCAGTCGATGATGACGTCGCCGCCGCGACCGCCGTCACCGCCGTCGGGACCGCCGAATTCCACGTATTTTTCGCGCCGAAACGAGACGGAGCCGTCACCGCCGTCGCCGCTCTTTACGAACACCCTGGTCTGGTCGAGGAATTTCACGGCATTAACCCGGAAACTGTTTGGGATGGCACTTTCGCAGGCTCATCCAACATTGGAATAATTAACAACTGGGGAACAATTAATAACCGGCCAACAAAAAAAGGGGAATGTTCGACCATCCCCCCTTTGGTTCTGCACGGCCTGGAGGAATACTCTAGGCCGACGGGTCCACCACAACATACGTACGCTGCAGGGCCTTTTTCTCAAATTTTACCCGGCCGTCCGTCAGGGCGAATAATGTATGGTCTTTGCCCATGCCGACATTGTCGCCGGGGTGGTATTTGGTGCCGCGTTGGCGGACGAGGATGTTGCCCGAAATAACCGCTTCACCACCGAATTTTTTGACGCCGAGGCGCCGTCCGGCTGTATCGCGACCGTTCCGTGAGCTACCACCTGCTTTTTTATGTGCCATGGTGTAATTCCTACCTTGGTCCTATCTGGAGATCCCGACCCTAGTCCTCAGACTTAGGGGCTTTAGCTTTTGACGCCGCTGCGGATTTCTTCTTGGCGGGTGCTTTTGCCTTCGTGGCAGCGGCGGCTTTCTTTTTCGCCGGTGCCGCGGCTTCGGCGGATGCGTCGTCCTTTGCGGGCGCGTCCGCTTCTTTCGGCGCGGCGGCTTTCGCGGCCGACTTGCCGGAGCCGTTGATGTCGACGATCCGCAGAACCGTCTGATCCTGGCGATGGCCGGCTTTGCGTTTATAGCCCTGGCGACGCTTTTTCTTGAAGACGATGATCTTATCGGCGCGGCTCTGTTCGAGCACCTCGCCTGTCACCGTCGCATTAGCGATGAGGGGTGTGCCGACAGTCTGTGTCTCGCCGGAACCGCCGAGCATGAGGATTTGATCGAATTTAATCGAGCTACCGGGTTCACCGGCAAGCTTCTCGACCACGATGACGTCGCCGTCCGTGACACGATACTGCTTTCCGCCCGTCTTGATGACCGCGAACATGTCTAAATAACCGCTCTTGTAAAAAAATCGCGGGATTCCCCGCCGAAGGACGCGGAAACTAACGGTCCGGCCCGGGGGTGTCAATTGTTTTTGCGACCAAATGATCCTTCGATCATTTGGGTAACATACAAAGCTGCGCCACCGCTTGCCATCGCCGCCATTGAGAGGTATCCAGTGCCAGTTATTCCCCCACCAAGACCCCTTATATATGCCCTATATATAAGTCCCGCGGAGAGGTGCCAGAGTGGTCGAATGGGGCGGTCTCGAAAACCGTTGTGCTAGCAATAGTACCGTGGGTTCGAATCCCACCCTCTCCGCCAATTTTTTGTGTTATGCTATTGAAAACAAAAGAAAT
>JAQCKY010000589.1 GCA_027592155.1 Pseudomonadota bacterium | reverse complement strand
GACTTCCGCTTCACCGGTTTCATTGATTTCATTGACCGAGCCATGAAAATTTTCGGCAACATGTCCTGGGTCAAATGGCGCGCCGATCGTAGCTACCCCGACGGCCTCGGGAATGGAACCGGCGGCGGCCAGCACCGCCGCGCCGCCAAGACTGTGACCGATAAGAAGTTTCGGGGCCTGGTAATTTTCTCTCAAATGATTCGCGGCTGCGACCAAATCCCCGACATTCGAGGAAAAATTGGTATTGGCGAACTCGCCCTCACTATGTCCCAATCCGGTAAAGTCAAAACGGAGGACCGCAATCCCCTGTTCGGCGAGCGCCGCGCTAACCCGCGCGGCAGCGAAGATATCCTTCGAGCAGGTGAAGCAGTGGGCGAACAATGCGAAAGCCTTCGGCGTACCCGATGGTTTATCGAGGCGCGCAGCGAGTTCGTGCCCTTGAGCACCGATGAAGGTCAGCTTTTCCGTGATCGCCATGCTTGGTTCCAGTACAACAATATGAGTTTACGGCAGCGTAAAGATTTCGATCTTCTCACCAACGCCGCGAAGGGAATGGTCTCCCAGAGATCTCCACTCGCCAGGCAGGTGCTTTACCACTTCACCGGATAGCAGAAAGTTTTCACCGAGCTCTTTGCACAGGCTCTCGATGCGCGCCGCTTCGTTCGCAGCAGCCCCGATAACGGTGAATTCGATCCGGTCCGGAGTGCCGATGTTACCATACATAACGTTGCCCAGATGCAGTCCGATACCGTAACCGAGTTCGGCTTTGCCCGCCGCAACTCTCTGTGCGTTGAGGGCATCCATTCTGTTGATCGCGTCCTTGGCACCCCCGGCAGCCAGATTGCAGGCTTCTGTCAAATCGTAATCGGTTTCGGAAATTGGGAAAATGGCCAAAACCGCATCGCCGATAAAGCGAAGTACTTCGCCGCCATTGTCCAGGACGGCGCCAGCCATGCATTCAAAATAATCGTTAAGCAGACCGAGGAAATCCTGGCGAGACATCGAATCGGCAAGGGGTGTCGATCCTCGGAGGTCGCAGAACCAGATTACGGCGAATATCTCTTGGCCGTCTCCCCGTTTGACTTGCCCACTAAGCACCTTTGTTCCCGACTGATGACCTAAATAGGCGTCCAACAGGTTCGCGGCAGTTCTGCGCAGCGCCAGAATTTCCGCTAACCTCGCGAGTGCCGGTTGAATTCGACGCAGTGCGGTAATTTCAGCGTCGCTGAATCCCCCCTTTTTCTCGGTCGACCATGTCGCACCATGAACTTCACCGCTGGTAAAATGCAGGGGCGTGGCCAGATAGTCGGTTACCCCTTCATCGCGCAGCTGCGCCAAAATTTTGAAATCGTCGGGACAGTCCGGGTCGCAGAGTTTGCGGCGTATTTCAATCCCTTCAGCGTAAACGCGCGCGATGGGGTTCTGTTTAAATTCTTCTGACTCAGTCACCGAATAAGGCGCTTCGCCCACATCAACTTCTGGGTTGCCAAACCGCCAGTAGAAACCGCGGCCCATGACGTTGGGATGAAGCGTCGTCACAAACACGGCGACCCGGCTAATTTGGACGCCGCACTCGACCAATTGTTCACAGAGGCCGAGCAAAACATCCTGGGACGTCTTCGCCGTGCGGGCGCCATCGACAAGCCAATCGACGACGGACTCGACATTGATCGATTCTTTGTTCATGTCATGGCTTCCTTCAGGCACGCCATTTAGAGCCTCTCAGCAGGGACAGGCTAAGTCAGTTAAACTCAGTTGTTAAGGGCATGGCGCCCAACCTAAGAGGATGAAGCAATGACCGATACAGACGACGATGTCGACGTCGTTCAACTCAATGCCGTCTATGAAGGCTTCTTCCGTATCGACCGTTACAAAGTCCGACACAAGGTATTTGAGACCGGCCAATGGAGCGGAGAACTGGACCGGGAGGTGTTCGAACGCGGCCATGCCGTCAGCGTTCTGCCTTATGATCCAAATCGGGATGAAGTCGTATTGATCGAACAATTCCGTGTCGGCGGCTATGCGGCACCGAACCTATCCCACTGGCAGATCGAATGCGTCGCCGGCATTATCGATGATGGAGACAGCGCCGAAGAGACCGCGATTCGCGAGACGCGCGAAGAGACCGGCCTGAACGTCACGAACCTTGTTGAGGCGTATCATTATCTTTGCAGCCCAGGTGGCAGTTCAGAAACTGTACGCATGTATTGTGGGCAGGTTGATGCCGCCAACGCCGGTGGTATCCACGGCCTGGAACATGAGGGCGAATTCATACGGGTATTCAGTGTCACCGCAGATGAGGCCTTCGCGACGCTCGATGACGGAAAAATAAACAACGGCATGACAATCATCGCGCTGCAATGGCTTCGGACCCATCGCGATGAATTGAAAAGAAAGTGGGCGTCTGGCTAAATTTTACCGCCGCGCTATGCTTGATCGCCCCCGGACCCGCCGTTAGTCTCCTAACACCTGATCCCCTCAAGAAAAACGAGCCCTAATTATGAATGTCCGCGACGGCTTTGAAGATACAATTGGCAACACACCTCTTATCCGCCTCCGCGATGCTTCCGAGCAGACCGGCTGCGATATTTACGGCAAGGCTGAATTCCTCAAC
>JAQCKY010000003.1 GCA_027592155.1 Pseudomonadota bacterium | reverse complement strand
CTTCGTTCTCCTGGTCGTAACTTCGTCCCAGCCACCAGAAATAGTGGGTCGTGGTTTCGGTCTCGGGGACCAAGGCATTGAGAACCCGGAATTTTACGCGCTTCTCCTCTTCCAGATTTGGAAGGGTTTTTGCCCGCGTTCGGATGACGATATTACAGCCGGGCCAATATTCCGTGTATTGGTGATGAACGACATTGTCGCGGAGCCCCCCTGCCTTGGTGAAGAAAGGCGACGCTTTGACGTCGCGCATGACGCGCAGTACCGAGACATAATCGTCGTGGGTTTCGACTTCGATCGGTGTTTCATCGGCTTCATCGAGCGCCAGGGTCCGCTGATGGACGAATTTTGTATGGGATAGGTCAAGCAGGTTGTCGCGAACCAGTTGATAGTTGGCCTTCAATTCCAAGGTTTCGCCACTGCCGACCCAACCTTCTTCTCCCATCATATGGAAGGGCGGAAGTGTGCTTTCGTCGGCCTCGGCGGCCTCGCCCATCCAGACATAGATCCAGCCAAACCGCTCCACAGTCGGGTATTTGCGGACCCGGATTTTTTCGGGGACTTTGGCGACCTGGGGGATATGGGTGCAGCCGCCGTCGGCGCCGAACATAAACCCATGATATCCGCACTGAAGACTATCCTCGGTAACCGTGCCAAGAGACAGCGGTGCAAACCGGTGTGGGCAGCGGTCTTCAAAGACAACGGCGTCACCGGACCCGGTTCGGAAGAAGACCAATTTTTCGTTCAACAATGTCCGGGCGAGAGGTTTGTCAGTGACCTCATGGCTCCACGCGCCGACATACCAGAAATTTTTAAGAAAGCTCATCTTGAATTCCGTTTCACTGAGTTATTCTGCCGCAGATTGTTCCTGTTTTATAAGCCGGTCTACCAATTGGGTTGCCCGGAGCACACCCTTATCGTGGGGAACGGCGATGGGGGTCGGATTATCGAGAGCGTTCATCATCGCTTGTTGTTTTTCAATGATCCACTGATCTTCGGCGAAGGCGGATTTGTTGCCGGTGAAGGTCATTTCCGTCATCTCATCGTCGTTGATCTCAAAGTTCCGCATGATCGCCCAGAAATAATGGGTGGTGTTCTCGGTTTCGGGCACCAAGGCATTGAGAATTCTGAACTCAATGCGCTTGTTCTCGGTCGAATTCTCGGCCGAGTGGACGCCCATCTTAATGACAATATTGGCGGCCGGCGTGAACTCGACATTTTGCCATTGGGTCACCGGTTGGGTGAACCCGCCGACCTCGGTCCAGAGCGGAGAGGTCTGAGGGATATTGACCATCCGGCGGCGGACGTTGATTTGCTTATCCGAAGTGATTGCGTCAACCGGGAAATCCGTGACCGCGTCGGTCTTCAGGGTCGTGCGATGAAGAAATTTCGCGTGGGTGAGATCCAGAAGGTTATCCCGCAGCAAGGTATAGTTGGCTTTGACCGGCATCGTCTCGCCCTTGCCGGCCCAGGCCGGGTCGTCGAGATAATGGAAATCGGGAATGGTTGCCGGGTCGGCTGTTTCGGGATCGCCCATCCAGACGAAAATCCATCCCCATTTCTCAACCGCCGGATAGCCCCTGACGCACAGTTTTTCCGGGACCTTGTCCATACCGGGAATGACGGTGCAGGCCCCAGTCTTATTGAAGGTGAAGCCGTGGTAGCCGCATTCGATGGCATCGCCGACAACTCTGCCGGTGGACAGCGGCGCAAAGCGGTGAGGGCATAAATCATGGAGTACGGCGGGCTCTCCGTCCTCGGTGCGATAGAAGACCAGGGGTTCGCCCAACAGGTGGCGCTGAAACGGCGCATCGGTGGTGAGCTCATGGCTCCAGGCACCAACATACCAGTAATTACGCAGATACATTTCAGCCCTCACTATATTTATTGAGCCGAATTATATCGCGCAGAATCAGTGTCCTGTAAAAATTGTTGGCGAAGTCCGAAGAACGGAAATATATTCAGAATGTTTCTACTAGGTGAAAAGTGCGCGGAACGACCGCGCCCGGGCGAAAGAGAGTGTTCTCTTGGTGAAGCCGAAAACAATTAGGGCGTTAGAACGAGGGCTTGAGGTTATGCAATTCCTCCAGCACAAACGCGCCGCCACATTGAACGATATTTATAAATCGACCGGCCTGCCGAGACCGACCTTGCTGCGAATTTTGAGGACACTTGAACTTGGCGGTTTGGTGCGCCGGGGAATTGGCGACGGTCTGTACCGCAATAGCTTCAAGCTGCAACGCTTGGCCGAAAATTTGGACGAGAGCGACCGCCTCGCAGAAATAGTCGCACCAACCCTCGACAAGATGTGCCAGCGCGTTTTATGGCCTTCAGATCTTTGCGTCCTTCGCGAGGGCGCTGAACTCTATATGGAAATCAAAGAAACCAGCCGTCCGAGTAGCCCCTTTATGTTGAATAGAGTCAGTATCGGACAGCAGATTAATCTGCCCCTGTCCGCGGTCGGGCGCGCCTATCTCGCATTTTGCGCTGATGAGGAACGGGAGAGGCTACTCACTCGGCTTGCAGAGTCCGATGATCCGACCAATCAAATGGTGCGAAACCGGGAACGCTTTGAATCGACCTTGGATGAAGTCCGCCGGCAGGGATATGCGCTTCGCGATCCCATCTATATTCATGGCCACCGCGGGGTGACGCCGTTCGGGGATGGCAGACTGCAGGCTATCGCCGTCCCGATTCTCTGCGGGAAAACCGTTTGCGGCGCCGTGACGCTGGTTTGGCTGCGGGGCGCTATGGAAATCGAGGAATTCGTTGCCCGCCATCTTCCGGATCTTCAAGAGGCGGCCGAAGAGATCAATAAAGAGTTGGAGGCCGTCGGGGTTCTGCCTGATCCGAAGGCCGAGCGTTAGAAAACGATACCGGCAAAATTCTTGCCGGATGAGAGGAACAGGATGGTCAAAAAAGCTAAAGCCATGCGCCAACCGCGCGGCGAGAGACTACCCGAAGTCGGTGGCATTATTCATCTCGAGCATTTCAATTTCGAGGTCGACGACCACGATATGGCCACCATCTTTTTCATGAATGGCCTGGGGCTGACCCGGGATCCGTTCCGGCGTCCCGATGAGACCAATATGGGCGTCAATATCGGTATGCAGCAATTTCATTTGCCGCGCCGGGGAAGGCCGACGCCGCCGTTTAACGGTGAGATCGGTTTGGTGGTACCCGATCTCCCCATGATAAAAGCCAGACTTGCCCGTCTTGAGCGAATGGGCAAATTTGACGGCACGCCCTACGCTTACCGTGAGCTGGGTGCCGCCGCCGCCGTCACAAGCCCCTTCGGTGTCCGTCTCAGGCTTCATCCAGCGGGGACGATCTCCGCCCTACGGCCGCTGGGTATCGCCTATGTCGATGTGTTCGTCGAGCCCGGCAAAGCCAAGCCGATAGCCGACTTCTATCGCCGTGTCATGGAGGCACCTGCCGAGCTCGGAAAGGTCAACCGGGACGTTGCCGCTGTCGTGTCGATGGGGGCTTATCAGGTCGTCCGATTCCGGGAAAAGAAGCTGGATGACTACGATCTTCATAACTTCCACATCGCCTATTACGTCAGCCGGTATAACCAGATTCGGGACCGGGTTGCTTCGCAGGGATCGATGCTCGGCCAAGGGCAGGGACAAGTCTTTTTCTTCGAGGAACTTTTCGATCCCGATACGGATAAGGTGATTATCAAGTTTCAGCAGGAACCTCGCAGCGTCTACCATCCGGATTTCATGCGGCCTCTGGTAAATCGCTGGCCGATCATTTCCGAGCCTTATACGGACCAGGCGGACGTGATGGCGGGATTGGCCGATGTTCCGGGATTAGTTCCCTCTTGAACAGATCATGTTGAACTGGGTCTTCGGCAACAAACGAAAGACGGGAAAACCCTCCCGTCCCGGTAAGGCTGTCGAACCCAAGCCGGCTTATGAAACGGCCCGCGAGATCGCCGATAAAGGGACCGTCGAGGCCCGCCGCGAACTCGCCCAGCATCAGGATCTTGAGCCGGAAATCCTGTATTACTTCGCGACCGATGACGCCCCGGAGGTACGCCGTGAAGTCGCCGAAAATATCGGCACGCCGCTTCAGGCGGACCTCATCCTCGCCCGTGATGCGGATGAGGAAGTCCGGGCCGAACTCGCAACCAAAATCGGCCGGTTGGTGCCGGGGTTGTCACGAGACGAAAATCAACGTTTGGCGGATATGGCGTTGGAAATATTATCGATCCTGGCGCAAGACGAATTACCGCGGGTCCGGGCGATCATCTCCCATGAGCTCAAAAGTGCCGTCAATGTCCCGGCTGAAATCATCTTGGGGCTTGCCCGGGACCTTGACACCATCGTCGCTGTCCCGGTGCTGGAGTATTCGCCGCTGCTGGACGATGCGGACCTGATCGGGCTCGTCACCGGCGGGCTGGGCGAGGATGGCCTCAGCGCGGTCGCCCGCCGTCTTGATGTTCATGAAGCCGTGGTCGATGCCATCGTGAAATCAAAGAATATTCCGGCCGTTCGGTCGGTTTTGGAGAATTCGACGGCTATCATCTCCGACCAAACGATGGGCGATATCGAAGAAATCGCCGAAGCCGTCCCCGTGCTGCATCAGCCTCTGGTCAACCGGGATCATCTTCCTTTTCGCACCGTTTTGAGGATTGCGTCTTTCGTGAGTGCTGCGCTGATGGAGGTGCTGATCGAGCGAAATGAGACTCGAAAGGAGGTTGTCGAGAGCCTGCGAAAAACCGTTCGCGACCGAATCGACCGCGGAAAGCTGGACGAGGAAGAACCCGAAGACGAAGAGAACCATCCCGCCAATCGGGCGCGCCGCATGCTTAACGATGGAACTCTCGATAACGACGCTCTAGACGAGGCGCTCGATGAACACGATCTCGCTTTTGTCCGCCACGGACTTGCCCTTCTCGCCGGCGTCAACGATACGACGATAAACGGCATATTGAGCTCGGGCAGCGCCAAGGCGATTACCGCGCTGGCTTATAAGGCCGATCTAAAAATGCGGGTTGCCGTAAGGCTTCAAACCATGCTCGGGGGGCTTCGCCACGACAAGGTGATCGCCGCAAATGCCGATGGCGGATATCCGATGTCTCAAGAGGATCTGCAGTTCTATCTTGAGGGTTTCCTGGCCGGGGAAGGGCCAGAGAACCCAATGCGGGGCGTGCGAGAGGTTCGGCAATCTCCCTAAAAACAGTCGCTATCAGCGTTGCCGTTTCCAGGATTGGGCACGCTTGTCCGCCATTGCGCGCTGGTCTGGGGTGCCCGGGCCTATCCTCTGCGTATGTTGCTGTGGCATGAAATCGTCAATGACGTGGTGGGCGGCATTCCGGTCTTGGTTTCCTATTGCCCGCTGTGCAATTCGGGCGTGGTGTTCGACCGACGGCTCGGCGATACGCTTTTGAAATTCGGCAATACGGGACGCATCCGCCATGCCGACATGGTGATGTATGACGAGAACACCGAGAGCTGGTGGCAGCAATTCACCGGCGGCGCCATCATTGGCGAACTCACCGGCAAAGAGCTGAAGTTGTTGCCCGCCCGGTTGGAAAGCTTGCAGAAATTTCGGGATCGGGCACCCAAGGGCAAGCTCCTGATCCCCAACAACAATCAGCTCCGGCCCTACGGATTATCCCCCTATCGGGGAATGGAGCGCCAGGCCCGGCTGTTCCGCGAATATCCGTTGCCCAAGGAAATTCGTCAGCTGCAGCGTCTCGTTGTCATCGGCCAGGAAGCCTGGCCCTTGGATCGTGTCCGCCGAGCCGGGACGATTGAGGCTGGCGGTCTTGTGCTCAAATGGGTGCCCGGCCAAAATTCCCTGCACGACTCGCGGATCATCTCCAGCGGGCGCGATGTTGGGAACATTACGGTTCAGAAGCGGCAAGGCAACAAGTTAGTGGATTTTCCCTACGACATCACTTTTGCCTTCGCCTTCGCCGCCTTCCGTCCGGACGGAAAGATTCACGTTAATTAGCTTTCCCGTCTATTGAAGCCCCGCCGATAATTGGGAACAATGCGGCTCCTTAAATCTTCCCAATTGTTAGAGGTGACGCGTGGCGGATGGAATGAAGATCGTAATCATCGGTGGCGGACCAGGCGGCCTGTATTTCGCCAATCTGATGAAGATGGCCAATCCCGCCCATGACATCACCATCTATGAACAGAACCGGGCCGACGACACATTCGGTTTCGGTGTCGTCTTTTCGGACGAAACCCTCAGTCATTTCATGAGCCAAGATCCGGTGACCCACCAGGCGATCACCGGTGCTTTTGCCTATTGGGATACGATCGAAGTGCGCTACGGCGGCAAGCGTATTCGCTCAGGAGGCCACGGTTTTTGCGGGATGGGGCGGATAAAGCTGCTGAACATCCTCCAGGAACGGGCCGAGTCTCTGGGCGTCAAAATGAACTTCCGCGAGCGGATCGTGTCACTCGACCCGTTCGGTGATGCCGATTTGATCCTGGGCTCGGACGGCCTCAACAGCGTCGTCCGGGATCTCCATGCCGATCATCACCGGAAAACCAAATTCGTCTGGCTCGGCACGACCAAAACATTCGATGCCTTCACCTTCATCTTCAAGCCCAACGAGCATGGCTGGTTCTATAACCACGCTTATCAATACGGCCTCAACCAGCAGGGCCAGCCGGCGTCGACTTGGATCTTGGAAACCCACGAGGACACCTGGCACGACGCCGGCTTCGATGCGGCCAGCGAAGCGGATACGCTCGCCTATTTCGAAGACCTCTTCCGCGAAGAACTGGATGGTCATCCGCTGATCTCCAACAAGTCGGTCTGGCGCAACTTTCCAATGCTCTATAACGAGAATTGGACCCACGATAATATCGTTCTGTTGGGTGATGCCGTACATACCGCGCAATTCTCTATCGGATCGGGCACCAAAATCGCCATGGAAGGCGCCATCGCCCTCTCCGAGGCGTTTGACCGGCACGGTAAGGATGTCAAAGCCGCCTTGGCGGATTATGAGGGTGCCAGAAAAATGGAAGTCGCCCGTCTTCAGCGCACCGCATATGTCAGCCTCGGATGGTACGAGAATGCTCGCCGCTACAATGTGTTCGAGCCCGAGCAATATGCCTTCAGCTTTTTGAGCCGGACCAAATCCGTCACCTATGAAAACCTTACCCTGCGCGATCCTGCTTATGGTGCCGGTGTCACCAAGTGGTTCGCCGACGATGTTCGTTCGAAAGGATTCGATATCCCGGACAACAATCCGCCGCCGCCGATGTTCACGCCGTTCAAGCTGCGCGATATGGTGCTGCAGAACCGGGTGGTGGTGTCGCCGATGTGTCAATATTCCGCCGAAGACGGCACACCGACCGATTGGCATCTGGTGCATCTGGGCGGGTTCGCGGTTGGCGGGGCCGGGCTCGTCTATACCGAGATGACCAATGTGTCGCAGGAGGGGCGGATCACGCCGGGCTGCGCCGGCATGTACAAACCCGAACATGTGCCCGCCTGGAAAAAGATCGTCGATTTCGTTCATGAGAACAGCCATGCCAAATTCTGTATGCAATTGGCCCACGCCGGCCGCAAAGGCTCGACCCTGCGTCCTTGGGAAAACGAGAAGGAAGATTTCCCGCTTCCGGACGATCAAGCCTGGCCGGTGATATCTGCCTCGGCCTTGCCGTACCAGGAATACGGTCTCGTGCCGAAGGAGATGGACCGGGCCGATATGGACAAAGTGCGGGGCGATTTTGTTGCCGCCGCAAAGATGGCCGACGACGCCGGCTTCGATATGATCGAGGTACATATGGCGCACGGATATCTGTTGTCGTCTTTCATATCGCCGATCAGCAATATCCGCACCGATGAATATGGCGGCAGTCTGGAAAACCGGATGCGGTTTCCGCTCGAGGTGTTCGATGCGGTGCGCGCCGTTTGGCCCGATCACAAGCCCATCTCGGTCCGAATTTCCGCCACCGACTGGGTTGAGGGCCGTGGCTTGTCCGGAGACGACGCCGTCGAAATTGCGATCATGCTGAAAGAGCACGGGGCCGACATCTTGGATGTTTCGGCGGGGCAGACCTCGAAGAATGCCGAGCCTGTGTACGGTCGCATGTTCCAGACACCGTTTTCGGATCAAGTCCGACAGGAAGCCGGTATCCCGACCATGACCGTGGGCAACATCACCACGCCGGACCAGATCAATACGATCCTCGCGGCGGGCCGTGCCGATCTTTGCGCCCTCGCCCGGCCTCATCTTGCCGATCCGCATTTCACGCTGCGGGCGGCGGCCCATTACGGTTATGAGCCGCAGTTCTGGCCCGATCAGTACCGGGCCGGCAAGCGCCAAGCCCAGAGCCTCGCGGCGCAGGAGAACGCCCGTCAGGCAGAACTGCTCGAGGCGGCAAAGCCGCCGTCCTATGCCGAGATGGGCGGGGCGGCGGAATAGGGGCGCCTGCGATTGTTAGGATACGGCGCCGAATAACCAGACTGCGCCGAAGACGATGAATACGATGGGAAACATTTTGGCGACACCCGGCCCGTAAGCATGGGTTTCCACATCGTCAGCGGTGATAGACTCAACCTGGATATAGGGAAGCGGGTCGCGGCGGTACCAACCCTTGGCGACGACGTCTTTTTCGATAAATTCTCCGGCTTTCATCAGCCCGAATAACATATTCCAAATCGATAGCGGCTAATCGTGATCGAGGAAGATGATCCCGGTTTCGTCCCGGAGAATAAGGTCCTCAGAAATAATTAAGCCTGGGACACCGCGGCCAATAATCTTGCCGCGAACCTCGCAGCGAACGGGACGCAGGGGTGAGACTTTCACCTTCTTAAGCAATGCCGAAACACTCATGGGGGCATAATGTCCACCCCGGGATATAAATAGATTCTCGACCAACCTTGCGACACCAAAAAGAATTAGGCCAACGGCTATAACCGGGGTGAGTTCACCCAGTTCGACGGTTCGTAGGCCGGCTAAGAGCGAGATTATGGTGCCGATCACGATTAACAATGGTGCCATGACGAAGGGTAAATCGATAAAAAATTCATTCCAATACGATTCGGGTTTTCGCTCGTCAAACGTAATGTAAGGGGGGACACCGAGATGCACGGCTTGGTTTGAAAGATGCCTTAAGCGGTTTGCAACCAGGGGGTGGGTTGAACTCAACTCGTACCATTTCGCCCAAGGATTCCATAGATCCCATCGCATGGCGCCCCGCAATGCTTCTTTGTTTACCTCACCGCCCACACCTTCATTCCGTCCGGTGAATCCAGTGACCGCGATCGAAAGGGCGGCGGAGCTATCGAAGATGCCAAGGGCGCCTACCGCTCCAAAGTCAGGCCGCACTTTTGCGTCTTCTTCCTCGTCTTCTTCCTCGCCCTCGTCCTCAGACAAAGGTCGCGCTTCGACAAGACCGTAGGCAATTTTGACCAGGGCGGATGATAGATCACCGGGCTTTCCAGTAACCTCTCCGGCAAACCGGTCAGCGTGATATTCACGGGTGCGAGAGAACCACAGTACGATATACTTACTCAGGAGATAGAGCAGGAACACCATGAAGGCGAGAAGCGCTACAGCGGCAGCACTTTTTTTTCCACGTGTCGCTCCGCGGATTAACATCCGGTAGATGTAATAAATTATTAGCGGGACCAACTGAGTAACGGTCATTAAAAAACATGTCCCAATGCACCGCGTGACCAATCTCGTGGGCGACGACGGCTTCGGTCTCCTCCGGCTCGAGAATATCGATTAGACCTTGCGATAGGACGATGCGGGCATTGTTTGGTGTATGGCCGTAGGTAAAGGCTTGTGGCGAACCGTCATCAATGATGCCCATCCGCGGAGGCCTAATGCCTTGGTCCTTGGAAACACGTTCGATGAATTCTTGCAGGTGGCCAGGCAAGCTTTCGAGTTCGACCCATGTCATGCGGTAAAGCCAGCACAACGACAAATCCATTATGAACGGACCTAGCAGGAACTGTATCAGGGCAATGACCACGGCAATGATGATCGCGGCTTCGACCTGCAGGCCCGCGAATTCAACGATGGCAATGAGAATGATGCCCAGAAAAAAATAAAGGCCCACCAGCGTTAAGCTCGAATGCAGAAAGAGATTGGGCAAGGCCAGCAGTGCCGTATCTGCAAAAACGGTAGATTGTGCGTCATTACCAGCCACTCCTTGGCCGGGAGATTCTACCGCTGCCTGACGGTTGCGGAAATTACGGTCAATTTGGAGGTTGATTTCCCGGTTGGTTGCGAGAAGCCCATTGAGCTCGTTCTTGTCGAGCCATAATCCCTCGGTCTCAGGACAATAATCGATTGCCGGTCCTTCTGGGATCGTGATCTCAACCATAGGGTTGCCGGTGCGCGGTGACAGCCGGTCGGTGGGCCGCTGTTGTTTTGTCGCTTCGGAGAAAAGCGTTTCCGTCTTTTTGGTTTGGGTGGAAAAGTGAAATATTTCACCCCGGTCGAGCCAAATCCCATCGCAGTGGTCGCATATATCGATCTCCACACCATTCGTCGTGCAAACCGTTTTTAAAGATTGATCGGAACAAACCGGACAGTGCACGAACAGACCCCTAATTCTCTACGGAGAGGATTGTAATAACTAAGGAAATGCAACCGGAAGGGGAATTATTAGTTATCCTAACCTTCTTGGGCGGCCTTTATTGCTTGCCCGGCGATCACTAGTTTCTGAATTTCGCTGGTGCCCTCATAAATTCTGAGAGCGCGGATTTCGCGGTAGAGTTGCTCAACCGGCACGCCGGAGACAACACCCATGCCGCCGAAGATCTGCACGGCGTCGTCGATGACTTCTTGGGCTGCGTCGGTGGCATAGAGCTTCGCCATCGCGGCCTCGCGGGTCACGCGGTCGGCGACGGTATCGCGGGTCCAGGCGGCGCGGTAGACCAGCAGCGCGGCGGCATCCACCTTTACGGCCATGTCGGCGATTTTTGCCTGAATAAGTTGGAATTCCGAGAGCGTGCTGCCGAAGGCTTCGCGGTTTGTCGCCCAGGCGATCGCCTCATCGAGGGCGCGGCGGGCGAACCCCAATGCGGCTGCGCCGACCGTTGAGCGGAAAACATCGAGGGTCGACATGGCAACCTTGAAGCCGTCGCCGGGTCCGCCGACCATTGCGGTTGCGGGGACGCGGCAGTCGGTAAATTTAACCCGTGACAGCGGGTGCGGCGCGATGACTTTGATGCGTTCGCTGGCATCGAGACCGGGATTGTCGCCCTCGACGAGAAATGCCGAGAGGCCCCGGGCGCCCGGCGCTTCGCCGGTGCGGGCAAAGACGACGTAGTAGTCTGCGATGTTGCCGTTTGAAATCCAGGTTTTCTCGCCATTGATGACATAGTCTTCGCCGTCGCGTTTTGCAGAAACACTCAACGCCGCAACATCCGAGCCGCTCGCCGGTTCCGAAAGGGCAAAGGCTGGAAGTGCCTCACCGGTGGCGACTTTCGGTAACAATAATTGTTTTTGTTCGTCGGTGCCGAACAGGGTGACCGGTGCGCTGCCCAGGCCTTGCATCGCGAAGGCGAAATCGGCGAGCCCCGAGGTGCGGGCCAGGGTCTCCCGCGTCAGGCAAAGTGTGCGGACATCAAGTTTCTCGATATTGCCGCCATAGGCTGAGGGCACGCAGTTCTTTAGCCAGCCGCCTGCGCCCAGCGCGGATACGAATGCTTTTGACTGGGTGTCGACCTCTACGATGGTTTCCGGTTCGTGCTCGGCGAGCGGCGCAATGGATTCTGAAACCCAAGCGTCGATTTTGCCCGCATAGTCCCGGTGCGCATCGTCGAAGAACGGCCATTGGAGGAAGGTTTTGTCTGACATCTGATCCGTCCGGTCTAGTTGGCGACCGGTCCTCCTGAAATTGCAATCGACTGCCCGGTAACGGAGGCGGAGGAGGGGAGGGCGAGCCAGCCGACCATCTCGGCGACTTCTTGTGGGGTGATCATCCGCCCACCTGCATTAATGGCCTCGATCTCTGCCCGCGTTTCTTCGGCGCTGCGACCGGTTTTCTCGACGATATTCTCGATCGCGCCCGCGACCATGTCGGTGTCGGTGTAACCGGGACAGACCGCGTTGACGGTAATGCCGTCGGCGGCTTCGAGCGCCAGTGTTTTGGTCAATCCGACGACCGCATGTTTCGAAGCGCAGTAGGCGGCGATATAGGGATAGCCGCGCAGGCCGACGATGGAGGCGATGTTGATAATGCGGCCATAACCCTTTTTCCGCATGCTACCCCAAACCTGCTGAGTGCATAAAAATGTACCGGTTAGGTTGAGATCCATAATCTCCTGCCAGAGTTCCATCGTCGTCCGGTGGAAGGGGGCGCTTTTTCCCGTCCCGGCGTTGTTGACCAAGATGTCGATGGGGCCGAGGGCTTCGACCGCTTCGCCGAAGGAGCGTTCTATATCGTCGGCCTTGCTGACGTCGGCGGCGCTGCCGAATGTATTTACGTCATAGGCGTCATCGAGTTTCTTCTGTTGCGCGGTTACGCTTTCGGCACTGCGGGATAGGACGGAGACATTGGCACCCATGGCTGCTAATTGTTCGGTTGCGGCGGCGCCGATGCCGCGCGATCCGCCGGTCACGAGGGCATGCTGACCCTTTAAGACGGTGGCGGAGAATGATTGTCCGGTTTGCACGTCGCTGGCATCCATTTGTGACTTCCTTAATCGAGTGGCTTTTTTATTTCGAGCGTAGCCTCTAATTTGAACGAGACGACGCCGAAGCACCATAGCAATTGCGTCGATAGGGGGAGCCGGATGCGACAGGTCAGCAATAATAAAATGATGATGGGTATTTTCGCCGCCAATTGCTCTGGCGGGATCGGCTGTACGACCATCCCGGAAAAATGGCAACCGACGTGGGAAAATAATCTGGCCATTGCCCAGATGGCGGATGATGCAGGGCTCGAATTCATGCTGCCGCTCGGGCGCTGGGCCGGATATGGCGGTGAGACCGATCACAACGGCATTTCTTATGAGACCATGACCTGGGCGTCTGGTCTGCTGGCCAGCACCAAGAACATCATGGCTTTCGGCACCGTCCATGTCGCACTGATCAATCCCATCGCGGCGGCCAAACAGATGGTGACCGCCGATCATATCGGCGGCGGACGGTTCGGCCTCAACATCGTTTGCGGCTGGAATATGGATGAATACGGCATGTTCGGCGTCGAGTTGAAGGAGCATGACCGCCGCTATGATCAGGGGGCGGAGTGGCTGGAGATCGTCAAACGCCTCTGGACCGAAGAAGAGCCCTTCGACCACGAAGGAGAGTTTTATTCGCTCAAGCGCGCTCGGGCAGAACCGAAACCGATCAGCAATCCCTGGCCGATGTTAATGAGTGCCGGC
This sequence comes from Pseudomonadota bacterium, assembly GCA_027592155.1. GTDB lineage: Bacteria > Pseudomonadota > Alphaproteobacteria > Rhodospirillales > UBA2165 > JAQCKY01. The sequence continues at coordinate 2,797 of JAQCKY010000003.1, read as the reverse complement.
TCGTCAGAGGCAGGGCTGGCATTCGCCGTCAATAATGCCGAGTTCCTGTTCCGGGGTGTCTATTCCGCCGAGCGCGCGGCCGACGATATTAAGGCCGTGCGATCCGCCGCCGGTTCGCGAAGCGGCGAGATCGGCGTTTTTACCAATGCCTATATCGTCTGCCGTCCGACCGGGAAAGAAGCGGAGGCGTATCACCATTATTACGCCGTCGAAAATGCCGATGAGGGTGCGGTCGACACCATGTATGTGGGGCGGGGCATCCGAGACAATTCCAACCTCTCCGATGAGGTTAAGGCCGAACTCCGTCTCCGAATCGCCGGCGGCAACAGCGCCTATCCGATCATCGGTGACCCGGATCAAGTGGCCGAGAAGATCAAGACTCTCAGCGACATGGGCTTTGCCGGGCTGGCCATCGGCCTGGTCAATTATGTGGAACATTTCCCTTATGTCCGCGATGAGGTCCTGCCGCGTCTCGAGCGGCTGGGGCTGAGGGAGCCGTTTAAGGGGTAGAGTTTTGGCCTACTGCCGGAAATCGAGAATATCTATGGGGGAGATGACAGCGAAACCTCTCCCAAACTAAGCCGAAAGCGCAGTGGCGCGACTTGACCATCGTCAAGCCAACCCTGCTCCTCAAAATATAAGTTCGATACCCACGCCGAGTAAAAGCATTTGAGCGGTCACCGTTTATTCCGGTGCAATATATCGAATTTCAATACTTCCCGATGGGAAGTATTAGGGGGGGAACAAAGAACATGAGTACGTATCAATCGACATTCTCGATCGGTCGACTATGGACCATTCTGGTCGTTGGAATGGTTGTTATGTTTGGCACGCTTTTGTTTCTTGGTGCGGAAATATATCAAAAGGCACCCCCGATTCCGTCTGTCGTCAAATCTGTGGACGGCACCATATTATATACGCGAGAAGATATCGATCGCGGCCAAAATGTCTGGCAATCCATTGGCGGCATGCAGCAGGGATCGATCTGGGGCCATGGGGGATATCTGGCGCCGGACTGGAGCGCCGACTGGCTCCACCGCGAAGCTACATTCTTGTCAGAATTCACAGCCCTCAAACTTTCGGCAAATCTTCTGACCAAGTCCCAGCAAACCCAGTTTCGGAATGTGGCGGTGCGTGAGGAGATGCGCCTGAACACCTTCGACCCTGCCACAAAAGCAATTACGGTCAGCGCTGACCGCGCGAAAGCTATACGGGCCACCGAATTGCATTACACGCGGCTTTACGGAGGCACCGGAGACGAAGCGCTGGCATTGCGGCGTGACTATGCGTTTCCTCTGCACGCAGTCCTGACGAAGGAAGAAGGCCATGCCATTTCGGCGTTCTTTTTCTGGACCGCCTGGAGCGCCACGACAAACCGGCCCGACAGCAATATCACCTACACAAGCAATTGGCCGCACGAACCGTTGGTCGGCAACCACCCGACCACGGGAACGTTGATGTGGAGCATCGCCTCCGTGATCCTTCTGCTCGCCGGGATTGGGGCGCTGGTTTGGTATTACGCCAAGCAATTCAACTACTGGAACGCCGACGTCGTGCCGGAGAGCGGATTTGCCGAAACAGATTTAATCGAGAATGCTACGGTCACGCCGTCGATGCGCGCCACGGCAAAGTACTTTTGGATCGTCTGCGCTCTTTTTCTGGCCCAAATTCTGCTGGGGATTTTGACCGCGCATTTTGCGGTTGAGGGCCAAGGACTTTACGGGCTGCCCTTCGTCGACTATCTGCCGTATTCGGTGAGCCGGACCTGGCACACGCAGTTGGCGGTGTTTTGGATCGCGACTGCCTGGCTTGCCACTGGATTGTACGTTGCGCCGCTGCTTGCCGGTCGAGACCCTAAATTTCAGACCTTTGGCGTCAATTTTCTATTCGTCAGTCTGGTTATTATTGTTGTCGGTTCTTTTGTCGGACAATGGGCCGCTGTACATAGATTCTTTAGTGATCTAACCGCGAATTTCTGGTTCGGACACCAGGGGTACGAATATGTCGATCTTGGCCGTTTCTGGCAGATATATCTCTTGGTCGGCCTCTTGCTCTGGGTCGGATTGGTTTTAAGGGCGCTTGCTCCAGTTCTCGCCGCAAAGGGGGATAAATCTGTGATTGCCCTCGTCATCGTTTCGGCGGCGGCGATCGGTCTTTTGTATGCCGCCGGCCTCATGTGGGGGCAGCACACGCACATTGCGATTATGGAATATTGGCGTTGGTGGGTCGTCCATCTTTGGGTTGAGGGTATCTTCGAGGTTTTTGCGACGGCCATTATTTCGCTGCTTTTTGTTCGGATGGGAATTTTACGATCCTCGACTGCTGCCGTAATGGTTTTGTTCGCGACGATTATTTTCCTGTTTGGCGGCGTACTCGGAACATTCCATCATCTCTATTTCAGCGGGACGCCGACCTCGGTCATCGCGGTTGGAGCCTCATTCTCCGCGCTTGAGGTGGTTCCTTTGATGGTCGTTGGATTTGAAGCCTACAATCGAGCGAAGATTGAACATGAGAGGATCTGGGAGAATAACTACCGCTGGCCGTTCATGTTCTTCGCGGCAGTCCTTTTCTGGAACTTGGTTGGCGCGGGACTATTCGGGTTCCTTATTAACCCGCCGATTGCCCTGTATTACATGCAGGGGCTCAATACGACCGCCAACCATGGCCACGCGGCTCTGTTTGGGGTCTATGGGATGCTTGGCCTTGGTCTGACCCTGTATTGTCTTCGCGGCCTTACCGACGTTCGCCAATGGAGCCAGAAATTACTGAAGACGGCGTTCTGGTCTCTCAATATCGG